>JARRPS010000013.1:0-22041 GCA_037382625.1 Gemmatimonadota bacterium
TCCGCCAGGGCCGTCGCGAACGTGAAGCCGCCGTCGGCCGAGACCGACAGCCCGTCGCCGCCGTTGTTCAGCAGCGCCACCGTGCCTGTCAGTCCGCTCACGCTGCCGCCCACCGTGTAGGTCACCGGCGAAATCGGCGGGTTGGGATTCTGCGAGTCCGCCAGCGGCGGATTGTAGATGCCGTCACACCCCGAGACGGCTCCGATGACGAAAAGGGCCAGCGCATACGAGAACCGTTGTCTCATGACTCCACTCTCCGTTTTCCCGAGACTGGCCCATCGAAGTGTTCGATCAACGAAGCGATGCGAACGACCGGGCCCGACTGCGCGCAACAAATGTTGCACGCCTCAGCTGCAGGTCCGTGGAGAGCAAATGCAGGTCCAAGCCGCTCCGATTTGGCGCATCGGACGGACTCCTGGACGCAAGGTGTTGCGGGGGAACACGATGAAGCCACGCCAGGGAGGTCTGCGGGAACGCCGGCGGTCAAGGCGGTGCACTGGTTGACGGGAAATTCGGCAATTGTGCCAAATATTTTGCGCAAATCACCGATAGCCGTGCTGTGCCAGTTTTTTCCACAAGCGTCGCGAACTTCGACAGGATGACCCGCGTGGGACAAACCGACACAGGCTATGCCCATATTCTGCATACTGTTGACAGCGATCTACACAGCCGAGTAGCTTAAATTTATCCAACTATAACCCCGATGCGACAGTTCGGCTTCCGGGGGCAACTGTCGCAGGCAAGACACGCAGCATTTTGGCGTTCTTCACTGCGCTCGCGTTCCGGCATGAGTGAGCTTTCACCATGCCAGGCGAGAGCGGAGGATCAGTGGAGACGCTTTGATGGCATAGCCCACGGCCGAGGAGCACCCGGTTCCTGTGGGCACGCGTGTACTCTTGTCAGAGGGGAGACAGTCATGGTTCTCAGACTCAATCGTCGGGACTTCGCAAAAATCAGCGCGATGGCGGGCGGAGCGGTGATGCTTCCGTGGAAGCTCGTGCGCAGGGCGCGCGCGCAGATCGCGGGCGGTACGCTGGCACCGGGCGACGTCCCGAAATTCGCCAAGCCGTTGATCAAGCCGCCGGCCATGCCGCCGAGCCAGGTCCTCAACAACCAGGACCTCTATAAGATCGCCGTTCGGCAGTTCTCGCAGCAGATCCTGCCTTCGGGCCTTCCGCAGACGACGGTCTGGAGCTACGGCTCGGTGGACTTTCCGAGCACGTTCAACTACCCGGCGTTCACGATCGAGGCGCAGGCGTTCCGGCGCACGACGGTCGAATGGCTGAACGAGCTGGTCGATGCGAACGGGAACTACCTGCCCCACCTGCTGCCGCTGGATCAGACGCTGCACTGGTGCAACCCGCCGGGTGGGAAGAAGGGGCGCGACCGCCGGGGCTCGGATCCGACCCCGTACACGGGCCCGGTGCCGATCGTCACCCACGTGCACGGCGCGCACACGACGGAGGACAGCGACGGCTACGCCGAGGCGTGGTGGCTCCCGAACGCGAACAACATCCCGAAGGGTTACGCGGAGACCGGGACCTTCTACGACTACTTCAGCAAGAAGTACAAGAAGGACTGGGACCCCGGCACGGCGACCTTCAACTACGAGAACGACCAGCCGGCCACCACGCTCTGGTACCACGACCACGCGCTCGGGATGACGCGGCTCAACGTCTACGCGGGACCGGCGGGATTCTACCTGATCCGGGGCGGCGCGAACGACATGGACCTCGGTTTCGTGGCACCGGGCGTCGGCGACGATCCGTTCGGCGAGTACACCGAGATTCCGCTCGCCATCCAGGACCGCTCCTTCAACGCGGACGGATCGCTTTTCTACCCCGACAACCGGGCCTTCTTCGAGGGACTCGATCCGTCGCAGCTCCAGATCCCGTTCATCCCGGACGAGGCGTGCGACGGTCACCCGAGCGATGTGTCGCCGATCTGGAACCCGGAGTTCTTCGGCAACATGATGCTCGTGAACGGCCGCACCTGGCCCTTCCTCGAGGTCGAGCAGCGGCGCTACCGGTTCCGGATCCTGAACGGCTGCAACTCGCGCTTCCTGATCCTGAAGGCCGACAACGGGATGCCGTTCACGCAGATCGGCGGGGACCAGGGTTTTCTGCCCCAGCCCGTGATGCTGAACGAGCTCCTGATGTCCCCGGCCGAGCGTGCCGACGTCATCATGGACTTCTCCGGACTTCCGGTCGGCACGGAAGTCATTCTCCTGAACGTGGGTCCGGACGAGCCGTTCGGGGGAGGAACGCCCGGAGTGGACTTCGATCCGGCCGATCCGTCGAGCACGGGCGTCGTGATGAAGTTCATCGTGAAGGCGGCCAGCAATGGCGACGGCTCAAGCGTGCCGACAACGCTCCCGGCTGCCGCTTCGCTCGGAGCCTCGGTCGTAACGCGGAAGACGTCGCTGAACGAGGCCGAATCAGAGACCGTGCTGGTGTCGGAGGACGGAAATGGCAACATCGTCATCGACTGCGCGACCGGCGAGGTGTTCGGGCCGACCGAGGCCCTGCTGGGAACGGTTGACGATGACGGGGAGGGCGAGCCCCTCGGGTGGATGGACCTGATCAGCGAGAACCCGGAGCTCGGCGCGATCGAGACGTGGGAGTTCCACAACTTCACGGAAGACGCCCACCCGATCCACATCCACCAGGTGAAGTTCGAGGTGGTCGGTCGGGAACCCGCGGGCGGCGGTACCAGCGTGGCGGGAAGCAACGGGCCGCTTCCGTGGGAGACGGGTCCCAAGGACACGGTGATCGCCTATCCCGGCGAGATCACCCGGGTCAAGGCTCTCTACGACATACCGGGCTTCTACGTCTGGCACTGTCATATCGTGGAGCACGAGGACAACGAGATGATGCGGCCCTTCCACGTGGGGCCGATTCCGAAGGACGCACCCGCCGGCTGAACCGTCGGGTCACAACAGGCCCGACTCGATCGGGCACACCACCACCGGAGAGGGCCGCTCGCAGGGAGCGGCCCTCTCGCTTTCCATGCCTCGTTCGGACGGGGAGCGGAGTCGGAAAATTTCGCGCCGGCACCTCAGCGCAGGCGCTCTTCCCAGTGACGCAGTTCGAGCCGGGGCGTCCCCGACCCGAGCGCCGCACCGGCCCGAACGACCTCGAAGACCGCCCGTATCTCGTGCGACAGAGGAGAGCCCTCTTCCCAACCCCGGCTTACGAACAGGACTCGGTCCGCGCTCGTCGTTACGGAGCCGAGCTGAGCCCCGATCGGACGCTCCAGGCGCTGTGTGAGCGCGCCCATGAGGCCCACCTTCGAGCCGATGCCCGAGTCCGCACCGCGTGCCGCGATCACCGCATCCGCCCCATCCGGTCCGAGCGCCGGCACCGCGGCGAGCACTTCCCGGGGAGCCGTGTTCACGTTGACCCGACCGTCGCCCCACACGGTGACGAACGGCGCGAGTGCGAGGGAGATCGAGTCGGTGAAGCCACGGATGCGGGGGAGGTCGTCGAGCGAGCGGAGCGGCCTGTTCGGCGGACGATAGGGCGAACCGGCGGCCGCGTACTCGGCCGCTTCCGCTCCGCCCTCCCGGGGTGCATCGTCCTCGTCCGTCCAGTCGCGCAACGTGGCCAGGAGAGAGGCGGCACGGCGTTCACCGAACAGGGGCTCGAGCAGGCCGAGGGTCAGCGGATCGGACGAGCGATTGAGATCGATCCGGGAAGCGGGATCGACCGCCGCAACCTGAAAGCGGGCCTCGCCTATGGACTGCGTGCCCGTAGTCTCGAGCTCGCTCGCCAGACGATGGAAGGGGTCGCCGGCGGCGGGATCTTCCACGGAAGCGAGAAGCTGTCCTTCGAAGCGTGACCGCGCAAACTCGATCCCGCTCTCGGCCGCGTAGCGGGCCACGACGCTGGCCCTGAACGTGCGCGCGAGGTCGGTCTGCGAGCGCGAGGCGCTTACGATCCCGAGGCCGACCGCACCGAGCAGCACGATCACCCAGAGCACGAGCATCAGCGCCACGCCCCGATCGTCTCGCGTTCGGGCCGCGGCTGAAGATCCGCAGAGCTTCACCCGGTCGGTTCGCCCGGCAGCGGCTCCGGCAGTGCTTCCTGGATCTGCTCGCGGTTCTCGAGCCGCTGTGTCTCCCGCTCGAGCAGTCTCTGCGCGTCCTCGTCCGTATAGACGATGTAAGGTGTCACGAAGATCGCGAGCTCCGAGCGGACGTCTCTCGTGTCCTTGTTCTTGAACAGGAGCCCGACGATCGGGATGTCCTTCAGGACGGGCACGCCCGACTCGATCACTTCGCTCGACTCGTCGATCAGGCCACCGATCACGACAGTCTGGGCGTTCTGCACCAGCGCGCTGGTCTCCGCCTCCCGCGTCAGAATCACCGGGGCGCTGAGAGCGGCCTCGATCGTCTGCGTCGTCAGTTGGCTGACCTCCTGAAGCACCCGGAACGAGACGTAGCCATCGTCGTTGATCGTCGGCACGATGGTGAGCTGAATTCCCACGTCCCGGTACTGGACGGTCTGATCGATAACCACATCCAGGCCCGTCCTCGTCGACTGATTGAACGGAACCTGGCTGCCGACGAGTATGCGGGCCGGCTCGTTGTTCAGCGCCAGAATGTGCGGCGTGGAAAGGACTTTTACCTTGCCATCGGTCGCCAGAGCCGTGAGGATCGCCCGAACGTCGACGCTGTTCAGCCGGGTCACCTCGACGAGCAGGTCGTCGATCGAGTTGAACTCCCCTTCCGTGAGAGGGCGGCCGAGACGCCCCAGCACGTTGGTCTCGTCGCCCTCCGAGAAGATCGACCAGCGGATCCCGTAGGAGGTCGCCTCGGTGAGCTGGATTTCTGCGACGAGGACCTCCAGGAGTACCTGCGCCGGGCGAATGTCGAGTGCGGCGATCGTTTCCTGCAGCAAGGGATAGTTCGGAGGTGAGGTCCGTACCACGAGCGAATTCGTCGGCCGGTCCGGCACGATCACCGTTCGACCCAGCAGTTCGCCGCCGCCCGTGGCGGCCCCGGCACCGACCGAGTCGGTGGGAAGATCGAGCTGGAGCTGGAGAGGCGCCGTAAGCTGCCGTCGCTGATCCAGCTGCTGCTCCTCCCTCTGGCGGAAGCCGCGCAGATTCGAGGACAGGCTGCGGTCGCTGAGCGCCTCCACCCTCTGAGACGTCGGGGACGACGCGACCGTGACACCGAAGATCTGCCCCAGGGTGGCCGCGAGATCGGGTGCGTTCGCATGGCGAAGCCGATAGACGTACGTCCGAAGTCCTCCTTCGCCTTCCGGCCGCGCGTCGAGCTCCTCCAGCAGTTCGAGATAACGAACCACGTTGACACCGCGGTCCGTGATCAGGAGAGAGTTGGAACGCGGGATCGCCTCGAGCCGGGTCAGTGGGCTCACGAGCTGCGACAGGATCGCCTGCGCCTCGTCGGCTCCGATGTTGTCGAGCGGAACCATCTGGGTGATCAGCCCGAGCGGCGGCGGCGTCTCGGATTCCTTCCCGACATAGACAGGTCCGGTGGCCGGTGCCATGTCCGCCGGCATCACCTCCGCGACGGGACCGCGACGGACGAGCACCAGCCCCTCGCTTTCGAGGATCGCCTCGAGCACCGCACCGACCTCCCGGAACGGAACGGGCTCCGGGGTCGTGTAGGTAACCCGCTCCGAGGCGACGTCCTCGCTGAGCAGAACGTTTATACCGAGGACCGCCCCAAGCGAGCGGACCACGTCTCGAATGTCCGCATTCACGTAGTTCAGGCGCGTGCCGGTCTGCTGAGCGACGGCATGTCCCGGCGCGATGACCATGAGTGCGTTCGCCGCCGCGAGGATGAGGACGAGACGGCCGGAGAGCGCTATGCGTCGACGCATCAGGGTTCCTCCTGTGTGTCCGGTCATGGCCGGGAAACTGGCAGGCGAAGGACGATCGTTCCAGCGGTCCCCGCCAGAATCGCGGTCGTGTCGGTGACTTCGACCAGGCGGAGTCCCGCTACGATGTCTCCCGGCCGGTAGACTTCCGCCCCGGGGATTGTCGGATCGGCATCGATCAGCGCTATGGCCCCGTCCGGACCGACGGCGAGTCCAAACAGCCGGGGTCCGCGCCGGACGACGGCCTTGGTGACGCCGGTGTCACCCATCGCCGCGAGCTCGGGGGGCACGTACCGGGGGTCGGGCGCCTCCCGGTCAAGGTCGAAGATGTTCTTCCGCACGACCTCCTGATAGCTGAGCAGGGCTTGCGCCGCTTCGGTCGTGACACTCTCCAGCGGAACGGAGACGGGCTCCGCGGCCGGAATCTGCGGAGTCTCGACTCGTGTCGGCACGGCTCGCAGCAGGATACCGATCGCGGCGAAAACTCCGGCTGCCCAGTATGTCAAAGTCACCGTGGACAGCCGTGGACGGAAGCGTCGACCGGCGGCCGCGGCCCAGTGCTCAAATCCACTCACGTCGCCGTCTCCCCTCGATCTTCACGGGCCGGTGCGAACAGCCCGTGCAGCCGCAGAGTCCAGCTCATGGTCTGCCGTTCCGCCCCGATTGAGCGCGCCCCGGAGACGGAAAGCTCGTCGATCACCAGAAGCTTCTCCCCGTTCTCGATGTAGAATAGCAGGTCCACAAGTCCCCAGATGTCTCCTCGCGCGGACAGCCGAAGAGGGATCTCGATAAGACCGATCTCATCTCCGTCTGTGCCCCGATCGACATCCGAATCGATCCGAATCACGCTGACACCGCTGCGCAGCGCATAACCGTTGATCAACGACTGAAGCGAAGAAGCGGCAAGCGCAGCCGTGTTCCCGTCGATCAAGCGGCGGGCCGTCGCTTCGCGTCGCGCTTCGAGGCTGTCGAGAGTCGCGCGCAGCTCCGCCCGGGTCGCGACCCGGGCCTCCACGCGTGCGAGCTGCTCCGCTTGTGCCTCAATCCGCGTTTCCCGCTCGTTCCAGCGCGAGGCGACGGGAAAGGCGACGCGGAAGACCAGAAGGAGGAGGACCGCGACCACTCCACCGACAACGATCGTTCGCCGCTCCCGGCCGCTAAGGCGATCGAACACGGCGGAGAACGAGGGAGAAGTTTTCGTAGGTCCTGCCGCTCAGTCGCGTGCGCGATGTCCCGGCGACCGATCGTACGTTCTCAAACCGCGGATCGCCTTCAAACAGCGGCACGAGGGCGGCTGCATCCGGAGCGTACCCGTCGATCTGCCATTCCTCGGGCGTCGCTCGAATGGATTCGACCCAGGCGTCGGACGGCAGCCTTCGGGTGAGTTCGAGCAATCCGTCCAGAGTCTGTGGCCGGCTCGCCTCCACCGCAGCGATCGCTACGATGTCATCCCGGATCTCCTCGGCCCGTGTCTGCAAGCTCAACACCTCGTTCGCCGGCTCGGCGAACTCATCCGCACGCGCCTCGAGTACCTCCAGCACCCTGGCGCGCCGAGCATCGATGGAGAACAGAGCGAAGACGATGGCCGCGACGAGGGCGGTGGCGGCGAGAGCGCGACGCCGAACCCTGCGCCACCGTTGCGTACGCTCGAGGTCCGTCGTGAACAGCGACTCCTTCCACCCGGAGTCTGATTCCAATGCGGCACCGTACGCGGTCAGATACCGCGGCTCAAGCCCGGGCGGGCCCTCGAGCGACCCTATTTCCACATCACGCCAGTGCTGCGCCGCAACGGCTTCGAGAGAGTCGCTCCGCGGATCGAGCAAGACGACATCCGGCCCATCCGAGTCGACGCCTTCACCCTCGGACCTCGAGTCTGTGATCGAAGTCGCTCCACCCGCATACGGGCGGCGAGCCATCCACAGGCGTCCGTTGCGGATCTCTAGGATTTGCCACTTCTCGCCATCTTCTCGCAAAACGGCGGCAGTCGCCGGAGCATGGGTGCGGGCGAGAGCGCGCGCGAATGCCACGGGTCCGGGCTCGATCCGCTGAATGGGACCGATCTCGGCTAGAGCCTCTACCCAGGCGGCGAACCGAGGCTCCTGGACCGCGAACACGAGGTCGTCTTCGCTTCGAACCGCGAGCACAAGGTCTCCCGGGGTAGCGAAGTATCGCGACGGATCCAACTGGATGAGTCGCCGTTTGTCGCGAGGCAGGAGCGGCGGAAGGGAGAGACGGCGGACGACGAGCAGCGAAAGATCGATCGCCGCATAGACGCCGCCCCTGACCGCAATGGTATCGGCCAGCTCTCGGAGTCCGGACAACGGATCGTCCGGATCCCACTCGGTCTCGACGGTTTGCGGTTTCGATCCCGGCCAGGCCGGGACCACGACGCAGCGCACCGAGGAAGGTCCGAGCTCGATTCCGAGTCTGGGCATCGATCGCACCGCCGCGATTGAAGGAATCCCCTCTGGCGCGCCGGCCCCGAACGTCGCACCCGATGCAGAAGAAGCAATTTGAAGGTCCAGCGCAAGGATCTGGCGACCGACGCACGATCGAATCGTACCGTCCGGTAGCACCCAGGTTGACAGGCTGGAAGAACGGGCCGGATCTTGCGCCACGTGAGCGAGAATTCCAACTGCCGTCCGTCGTTGACCGATCCGGTCCGAGCCGATTTGCGAAAGCCGGCCGGTATGACGCTCATCGAGCTCCTGGTCGTACTCGTGCTACTCGGGCTCGGTGGGGCGCTGATCCTGCCCGCCATTCTTCCCTCCCGCCCGAGCGAGTTTCCCGTCGCCGAGCTCCTCGACGACACACGTCGGGTCGCGATGCGCCGAGGCGAAATCGTCCGGCTGACTGTTCGACCGGACGGCGGTTGGACGATCGGGTCGATGAACAGCCTGCACGCCGAACCGATCGCGACCGGCCGGCTCGCGGAACCGGTGGGCTCCAGCTTCACGATTCTCATCTCGCCCCTTGGCACCTGCGGTCTCGACGCGGTGAGCAGCGCCGCCGTCAGCCTCCCCGTCGATCCCTTGACCTGCGAGGTCCGCACCCGGTGAGCGCGCGTGGATTCACACTGCTCGAGACGATGGTGGCCCTCGTGATCCTGAGTCTCGTGGTCGTCGCAACGCTCTCGCTGCACGCGACCTCACTTCGATCGATCTCTCGAGGGGAAGAGTGGACGACCGCGGTCGGGTTTGCGGAGTCCGCCATGGAGGAGGTGAAGCTCCGCTCCGCCGGGGAGCTGAGTCGCGCGGTCCCCACCGTGTCGCTGCCAGGCGGTTACACCCGGTCGGTGAGCGTCGTCGGCTGGTCGGCCGATCTCCAGCTGGTCGTGGTCACGGTGGAGCTGCCGACCGGCGGTAGCTTCCGACTCTCCCGGCTCTTCGCCCTGACTCCGCGATGAGACCGGCTGGCGAGACGGCTTGGCCTGACTGGGGATTCACCCTGGTCGAAGTCCTCGTCGCGATCACGGTGACGGGAATCATCGCCCTCCTGATATACGGCGCCCTCGAGACCGCGATCGATACGCGCGAGCGGGTCGAGGAGAGGACCAGTGGTTTGCGCTCCCGGCTGGGGTGGAGCGCACTCGTCAGCACGGCGATCCGGGGGGCGAGACCCGCCGCCAGCGCAGACGACGTCGTCTTCGTGCTTGAGGACGCCGTCGGCGCTCCCGGGCTTCCGTCGGACCGCCTGAGATTCATCACGGCGGGCGGGCTACCGCCGCTCACTTCCGATGTCGAGTGGCGCGTGACGATCGGTTCGACAGCCGGGGAGATCGTCCTGGCGGCTCAACCCGTCGGTGTGGTGGCGCCCATGCGCCGGATCGTGGCGCCGCTGGAGGGCGTCGGGATCGGCATCCGGGTGCGGCCGGCAGACCCGGGTGCCCCCTGGCAGGATGCGTGGCCTGCGGAATCGGCGCTTCCCGGAGCCGTGGAGCTGACGTACTGGTCGGAAGAGGGAACGGCCGACGCTCCGGTCATTGTCACGCTGCCGCGTTGAGGGGCGCGCTACTCCCAGCCTCGAACGTCGGTGTCCTCACCCTCGCCACCGGGGATGCCGTCCCGACCGAGCGTGTAAAGGTCGTACGACTCCGGGTTCACCTCTCCCGGACTCACGTACAGATACTCCCGTTCCCACGGATCGAGCGGAACGGCCCGCTGGAGATACGGACCACGCCAGTTGCGTGGTACGGGCTCCCGGGTCGGCGCTTCACGGAGCGCCGCCAGTCCCTGCTCTGTCGTCGGATACCGGCCGGTATCGAGCCGGTAGCTGTCCAGAGCGACACCGATGAGCTCGATCTGGGTCCGGGCGGTAGCGCTGCGTGCCTCCGATACCCGACCGAGAATGCGGGGACCTACGAGTCCGGCGAGCAGGCCGAGAACAATGATCACCACCATGATCTCGATCAGGGTCAGCCCTCGGTCATTCATGATTCCCCTCCATTCATAGCGCGCTCCCCGCCCGGTTGGTCGCGTCAAAACGAGGTCGTGTTGATGCTGTAGATTGCCTGGAGCATGGCGAGAGCAACCAACCCTACGATCGCCCCGAACACCAAGATCATGGCGGGCTCGAGGAGAGACACGAGAGTACGCACCGTCCTCCGAACGTCGGCGTCATATGCGGAGGCTACATGCTCGCACATATCATCGAGCCTTCCGCTCTCCTCACCCGTCGCGATCATGTGAACGGCGACGGGAGACAGCGCGCCCGAAAGACCCTTCGATACCGTAGCGCCCTCGCTGATCGATGCGATCGAATGATCCAGTCGCGCCCCGATCGCATCGTTTCCCACCACGCTGCGCGCGATCTGCAGCGACGGAACGACGGCGAGTCCGCTCCGGAGAAGCACGGCGAAGGTCCTCGCGAATCGCGCGGTCGCGAACTGGCTCTCCAGCTCGCCGATCCACGGAAGCCTGAGCCGAAATTCGTGCCAGGCGAGCCGTCCCTCCGGCTGTCGCAGACGGCTCCGAACGCCGAGAGTGAGTCCGATCACGACGAGGAGCAAGAGCCACCACCAGCCTGCTACGAAGTCCCCCGCCGACATCAGCAGACGCGTGCTCACGGGCAGAGTCCCGCCCACGTCCTTCAGCATGGCCGAAAATCGTGGCACGACGAAGAGCAGCAGGATCGTCACGCCGGCCGTCGCGACGACCGCCATCAGCGCCGGGTAGACAAGTGCGGAACGCACCTGAGATACGAGCTCCCCGGCCTCCTCGAGGTGATCCGCGAGCTGTTCGAAGATGGTCTCTACCTGACCGCTCTCTTCGCCGGCCGCGACCATGGCCACGGCCATGACGGGAAAAACTCCGGGGTGCCGTTCCATCGCCGCCGCCAGGCCGCGCCCCTGCTGAACCTCCCGTCGAACTTCGGCGATCGCGCTCGCCAGTCCATCATGCCCGACGTGATCCCCCGTGATCGAGAGCGCCCGGTCCAGTGGGACGCCGCCGCTCAGCAAGGCCGCCATTTCACGGGTCCATGTTCCGAGGGCGGCGCGCCGGCTGCGAAAACGCAGTCGGCCCGGACCGTCGACCACCGCGCGCTCCAGCGTGACCGGGAAGAGGCGCTGGCGGTGCAGTTCGGCGATCGCCCGGGCCCGGGACTCGGCATCGACCTCGCCCTCGAGTACGCGCCCGGCGGCGGTCGCGGCCCGGTAGCGATATCGCGTCACGGCCTCTCCTCGCCCCGTGTGACTCGCAGGACTTCTTGGATCGTCGTGACACCGGCCCGCGCCTTGGCAAGGCCGTCGGCGCGTAGTGGCTGCAGCCCGGCCTTGGTCGCGGCCTTACCCATCGCCTTCGAGGTTCCGCCCCGGGCGACGATCTCCGAGAGCTTCTTGGTCATCGGAAGAATCTCGTAGATGCCCGTCCGTCCGCGGTATCCGGTTCCCGAGCAGGAATCGCAGCCCCGGCCGTGTCTGAATTCCGCCCCGCCCCCGAAGAGCTCTTCGGGATCGAGTCCGAGCTTCAGAAGCTCAGCCTCGTCAGGATCGCTGCGCTCAGCACAGGACTCGCACACGACCCTTATGAGGCGCTGGGCAAGAATACCCCGGACCGTCGCGCTCACGAGAAATGGCTCGATCCCCATGTCCAGCAGGCGAGTCAGTGCCCCGGGCGCGTCGTTCGTGTGCAGCGTCGAAAACACGAGGTGCCCGGTGAGCGCCGACTGGACCGCAATCGCGGCGGTCTCCGCGTCGCGCATCTCGCCGACCATGAGGATGTCCGGGTCGTGCCGCAATATCGAGCGCAGAGCGCTCGCAAAGCTCAGCCCGGCCTTTCGATTCAATGCGATCTGGGTGATCCCCTCGAGCTGATACTCCACCGGATCCTCGACCGTGATGATCTTCCTCTCCGGCCGGTTCAACTCGCTCAGTGCAGCGTACAGCGTCGTGGTCTTGCCCGATCCCGTAGGCCCGGTCACGAGGACGATCCCGTGCGGCTGGCTCGTCAGCTCAAGGAAGCGCCCCTGCACCTCGTCCGACATTCCCAGTTCCCGTGCATCCCGGACGCGGCCTCCGCGGTCGAGGATCCTGAGAACTACGCTCTCCCCGTGAATCGACGGCAGGGTAGAGACCCGAAGGTCCACCTCTCGCTCGGAGAGGCGCAGACGAATACGACCGTCCTGGGGAAGCCGGCGCTCGGCGATGTTCACGCTCGCCATGATCTTGATTCTGCTGATCACCGCCGTCTGGTATTCGATGGGAGCCGTCGAGACATCGTGCAACACCCCGTCGATCCGGTGACGGACCCGCAGTCCAGCGTCCGTGGACTCGAGGTGCAGATCGCTGGCTCTGGCCTGCAGAGCCTCGAGGATCAGCACGTTCACGAGCTTGATCACCGGAGCACGGTCGGCGAGCGCCCGAACGTCGTCGAAAGCTTCTTCGGCCTCGGCCACCAGCTCCAGATCGGCGGACCTCAATCCGGTGTCCTCGAAAGCGTCCTCGCGACCGGACGCCGCCATCACGGCCGCCTGGATCTCCGCTTCCGGCGCCTCGACGATCTCGATCGGGCGATCGAAGAAATAGCCGAGTTCGTCGATGATTTCGGGATCGAGCGGTCGACCTGCGGCGACCCGCAAGAGACCACCGTTCGATACCTCGAGCGGCAGGATGCAGTGCTCTTCCAGGAAGCGGCGAGACAGCTGCCGTGCGAACTCCCCGGAGGCAGCGAGGCGCAGCTCCCGGGTCAGCGAACTGGTGTCGCCGCCTGCAGGGTCATCGGCGAACGCGGGTTCTCGTCTTTGCGCCATGGGAACAAGATGGGCGATCAGAGGGTCGGATGTCACCCCGTACGGTCACGAACAGCGGCCTGGTCACTCGGCGCGATGATACCTGCCGAAGGGCCCGATCCCGGGACGCTCGAAGGACAGGGTGTCTCCCACGATCGCGTAATTGTAGTGCATCGGCGGGGCCCCCCAGATGTGAAGGAACAGGCTGTCGCCTCGCGTCCAGCCCGCTCCGGCGCGGTCTTCGCTCCTTTTCATGCCGAACTTCCGGCGCCAGAGAACTTGCTGCGGACGCTCGAAATCGATGAAGTAACGTGGATCGTTGCGAGGCAGAGTGTGCCACCGACCAAGCAGCTCGGTCGGAAGCGGACCGTATCGAACGAGGGTCCAGGGCACTCCATCTTCGTCCTGCAGGTCGAGCCGTGCTTCGCTTCTCTCGCTGACGTTCAGTTCGAGCCGATCCGGCAGCCAGCGACCGGGTATGTCGAACTGAATCTCGACGCGCGTGGAGTCAGCCGCTAACACCCGCCCTGCGATCACCCGGTCCGTAGTCTCGTTGCGGAACCGCGCCGACCCATCGGGCTCGAAGGTGACGAACCATGCCTCAGGATGTCCCGTCCGGACCCAATCACCCTGGAGCCAGTCGTGTTTCGCTGTCGGTCCGCAGGCCGCCGCAAGCGATGCGGCAGCGAGGATCAGTGAGATTGTTGCACGGGTCATTTCACCCCCGATGTTGTCACGTGTGGCTGCCCGGCCGAATCCCGGTCAATCGGAGCCGCCAGAGTTCGTCGGCGGATCGACAGCACAAGATACTCAGCCGGCGCGCCCTCCATCAGGCCGCTTCGGGTGCCGCCGCGCGCTTCGCCGCCTTCCGTCGCTCACGCCGGGCCTCCCACCATCCGAACACGTCGTGCTGCAGCATCGTCAACGCCGGAACCAGCACCATGATCACGAAGGTCGCGAACAGCACCCCGAGTCCCAGACTGACCGCCATCGGGACGAGGAATTTCGCCTGCACGCTTCGCTCGATGATCATAGGAAACACGCCGAGAAAGGTGGTCATCGTCGTCAGCAGGATCGGCCGGAACCGGATCCGGGCCGCGGAGAGGATCGCTTCTTTCATCGGCTTGCCCTCCCGGTGCTCGGAGTTCACGAAGTCCAGCAGCACGAGAGAGTCGTTGACCACCACGCCGCTCAGCCCCACGAGCCCGAACATGCTGAGCATGCCGAGATCGATCCCCATGAACAGGTGGGCGAAGACTGCACCGATGAACCCGAACGGAACCGCCGCCATGATGATCAGAGGCTCGATGTAGGAGCCGAAAGGAATCGCGAGCAGCGTATACATGACGAACAGCGCGAGGATGAACCCTCGGATCATCCCGCCGAGTGCTCGTGATTGCTCACGTTGCTCGCCCCCGAAACCGTAGCGCAACGCGGGATACCTTCCCTGGGCCGCGGGCATGATCGTACTGGTGATCTCGGAATTCACCTCCGAACCGGTGATCACTGAACGATCGACCTCGGCCGTGACGGTCACGATCCTCCGCCCGTCCACCCGTCGGATCGTGGAGGGAGCCGTGCCGAACGATACTTCGGCGAGTTCTTCCAGCGGAATCGCTTCGCCCGCCGGCGTCACCACGCGGAACTGACGGATGTCGTCGAGGTTGCTCCGCTCCTCCTTCGGCAGCCGGACGTACACCCGTACCTCTTCCCGCCCCCGCTGAACGCGCAGGGCTTCCGATCCGAAAAAGGCCGCTCGCACCTGTCGCGCCAGGTCATCCAGGGTCACCCCGAGGGTGCGGGCACGGGGCTTGAGGGTCAGCTCGACCTCCCGCTTCCCGACGTCCTGGTCGTTGCGCACGTCGAAGACTCCCGCATAGGTGCCGAGCTCCTCCTGGATTTCCGCCGCCGCCCGGAACAGGACCACGGTGTCGGGATGTGAGACTTCGAGCTGGACGGGCGCTCCGAGATTGATCACCTGGGACGAGAAGGTGAGGCTGCGGGGACCGGGCAGATCTCCGACTGCGTCGCGCCACGCCTTTTCGAACTCGCTCGACATCACGTCTCGCTGCTCGGCATCCAGAAGCCGGAAGTTGATCTCCGCCTTGTTCGATTCGACGAAGGTCGGAAGAGCGCCGGCTCCCGGACCTCCGTCGGCCGAGGGGTAGCGTCCGACGCTGACGTAGACCGCCTCGACCATGGGCGGATGGTCGTCGCCGGCGTCTGCGGCCAGGCTGTCGGCGACCCGACGCCCGACTTCTTCGATGTACGAGGCGACTTCCTGCGTGCGAGCGCTGGGCGTGCCCTGCGGCATCTCGACCTGGGCGATCACGTTGTCGCCCTCGATCCGGGGGAGAAAACTGAAGCTGATGTACCGGCCGGCCACCAGGCCCATGGAGATGAAGATTAGCGCGATCGCAGCAGAGATCACCACGCCATAGTGATCGGTGGCGAAGCGAACGGTGCGGTCTACGGGGCCATCGATGAACCGTTGAAGCGCCGATTGAACGGCGAGCTGCAGACGCTCCACCGGGCGCAGCCACTTCGGAAGCTGCATGTGCGCGTGCTCGGGCAGGCGCGTGAGGTGGTGCGGCAGGATGAAGAGTGACTCGATGAGCGAGAACAGAAGCACCGCGATCACGATCATCGGGATGAACTTCAGGAACTTCCCGATCGATCCCGGAACGAAGAGCAGCGGAGTGAAGGCAGCGACCGTGGTCAGCACAGCGAACACCACGGGGACGGCGACACGCTGCGTACCTTTGATCGCGGCCTCGAGCGGCCCGCGACCTTTCTCCCGCTCGCTGTAGATGTTCTCGCCGACCACGATCGCGTCGTCCACCACGATCCCGATCGCGAGGATGAACCCGAACAGCGACATCATGTTGATCGAGATGTCGAACCAGGGCATGCCGATGATCCCGTTCTTCCGCAGCAGGTTGATTCGGCTCTCCAGCAGCTCGGCGTCGTTCTGCCAGATCGAGACCTCCACGCCCTTCGGCATCGAGGGCACGGCGATCTCGTTCAGGTAGTTCTCCACGACGCGCACGATTTCCAGCACCTGCTCGTCCGAGGTCCGGAATACCTGGACGAAGGCCGCCGGCTCGTCGTTGTAGAGCGTGACGAGGTCCGCGTCCTGGAATCCATCCTTGATCGTGGCGATCTGGTCGAGTCGCAGGGTGGAGCCGTCGCGAGAGCCGCGAACGATGATCCTGGCGAAGTCGTCTCGGTTGTAGTTGCGTCCCTTGACCCGGACGAGGATCTCCTCGTCGTCGGTGTCGACGCGCCCGCCGGGCAGATCCAGGCTGGCCCGGCGGACCGCCATCGCGATGTCGTCGAGACTGATTCCGTAGGAGCGCAACACGTCGTTCGAGACCTCGATCGAGATCTCGTAGTCACGCACGCCGCTGGTCTGAACGAAGGAGATCTCGGGCATCGAGGAGAGATCGTCCTTGATCCGGTTGGCGAGCTCCTTCAGCGTCCGCTCCGGCGCATCGCCATGCACGGCGATCTCCATGACACGGCTGCGGCTGGTCACCTCGGTGACTTCCGGCTTCTCGGCGTCAGCCGGGAAGCTGGTGATCCGGTCCACCTCCGCCTTGATCTCGTCGAGCCGGCTGGAGACATCTTCGCCGAGGTTGAGCTCGATGAACACGACGCCGACGCCTTCGGAAGCGGTCGAGTTGATCTGACTGACACCCTCGATCGCCTCGACCCGCTCCTCGACCTTCTGGATGATTCCTTCCTCGACCTCCTCGGGCGAAGCACCGGGATACTCCACCCGGACCTGGACGGCCCCGAGATCGAAGTCGGGAAACACTTCCACGACCACGTTCGCCATGCTGAACACGCCGGCCGCCAGAATGAACACCATCAGAAGGTTGGACGCGACCGGGTGGCCGGCCATCCAGGCGATCGCCCGGTTCATGATGTCGCCTCCTCGGCCGGCCTCACGACCATGCCGTCGGTCACGACGTCCATCGGGCTCACGACAACCGGCTCCCCGCTATCGATCTGGCCCTCCACCACCACGCTGCCGGTCACCTCCTGAAGTACCCGGACGGGTCGGATCGAGAGCAGCGAGTCCTGCTCTACGACGTAGACCTCGGAACCATCTCGCAGGGCCATCCTCGGCAGAACCAGGAAATTTTCCACCGCCCGTCCCTCGATATCGACGGTCGCATACGTTCCCAGCAGCAGGGGGGGACGGCCCGATCCGTCATCGGAGAACGGCTCCTGGACCCGCACCACCACGTCCACTGTTCGCGTATTCGGATTCAAGGCGCCCTCGGCGCGATCGACGTAGCCGGCCCAGGTGTATTCGGCGCCGCCGAACGTCGCTCGAATCTCGGCGGGGATGCTCGGATCGGCTTCCGATCCGGCTGACCACAGCCCTTCGATCAGGGCCGCCTCGCCGTCGGTGAGCGGCACCACGATCTCAACTTCATCGGTATCGTACAGCGAGCCGAGCGACTGGCCAGGCGTCACGTACTGCCCGATGTCGGCGCTCTTCGTACGGACGATCGCGTCGAACGGCGCCGTGATCCGTGTCCGGGCGAGCGCGAGCCGCGCATCCTCGAGGCGGGCTTCGGCGCGACGAAGCGAGGCCTCGGCCGCACGCACCTGGGGATCCCGGAACACGAGACCTCCGATTTCGCTCGAGTCGATCGGGGCGGTGATCCCCTCGCGGGTCCGGAATCGCTCGTACTCCTCGATCGCGAGATCCCGCTGCTCCTCCCAGGTAAGCAGGTCGACTTCTCGCTGAGCCACGTCGGCCTCGGCCGCCTTCACCGCGTTTTCGTAGTCGGCGGATTCGATACGAAGAAGCACCTCGCCCCTGGCGAAGCGACCCCCGGTTACGAACGAGGGGGAGACCCAGGAGACGCGACCCGCGACCTGTGGGGACAGGGAAATCTCGCTCACCGGGCGGACGGTCCCGTTGCCCTCTATGGTCAGCTTTCCCGTACGCAGCTCGGCCGGCTGAGTGACAACCAGCGGGGCGCGACGGGGCGGATTCTGTGATTCCGGCTCCTCCCGAAGGACCATCAGAAGCGCGAACACGGCGATGCCGAATCCGAGTATGGCAGCCACACGTGTAAAGGAACCGAGGCTCATGAACCGTGAGCCGACGGAGCCGAGGCCGCTCATCGATCCGCCTCCCGGTTCGTAGTCGGACCGGCGGGAGTTCCAGCCGAGAACATCTCTTCGTCCATCATTCGGTAGTCCTCTTCCAGGCGAAGATCGAGATCGTCTCCGTCATCGATCCAGGCGCCGCCGAGAGCCCTGTGAACGGCGAGTCGAGCTTCCGCGAGAGAGCGCTCGGCTGCCGCGAGATTGGTCTCCGTTCCCGCCAGATTCTGCTTCGCGTCGAGATAGGCCAGGTAATCTCCGACGCCCCGCTCGAAGGACCTTCGCTGGAAGTCCAGTGACCCTCCTGCGGACACCCGTTGCTGCCGGAGGAATTCGTAGCGCTCGCTCTGCTTCTCGAGATTCACGAAACTCGTCTGTACTTCCTTGAAGGCGGTCAGAACCGTCCGCACGTAGTTCGCGGCCTGCGCCTGGAACTGTGCCTCGGCGACTCCGACGTTCGCGCGCAGCCTGCCGCCCTGAAACAGAGGTTGGGTCAGCCCCCCGATCAGGTTCAGGAAGTACTGGTCGAGCCGGAACAGGTCGCCGATGTCGCCGGCTTGCAGACCGACCGTCGCGTCCAGCCGAATCGCAGGGTACAACTGGGCCTTCCGCGCACCGATCCGGTATCGGGCCGCCTCCATGCGCTGCCACGCTGCCCATACGTCGGGACGCTCTTCCAGCAGTGCGGTGGTGAGATCGGGCGGCACGTCGTCCAGGACGACGGCAGGCCGGCTCTCGAGGGTGAGGATCGCGTCGAGGCTGCCGGCGTACCGACCGAGCAGGATGGCCAGCCGACCCTCCGCCTCCGCGAGCGCGCTCTCGAGAACGGGCAGCGATGCCTGTGTATTCCGATAGAGCGCCTCGATCGTGTAGAGCTCGAAAGTGGTCACCAGGCCGCGCAGATACCGTTCGTTGGTCCGGTCCGAACGCTCTGCCAGGATGTCCACGCTCTCCCGGGTCAGCTCGACGCTGCGACGCAGCTCCACGACCTCGAGGTAGGTGGAGATCACTGCCGAGATCACCGCCAGTCGCGCGGTCTGGTAATCGCCCTCGGATGCCAGGAAGTCACTGACCGCGGCCTTGGTGTCGTTTCGAGCCCTCCCCCAGAAGTCGATCTCGTAGGAGAATCCGATCGCAGCCGTGTAGGTGTCGTACTTGAAGCGGTCGGGAAAGAGCGAGCCTGCGGGCGGTTGGCCCGGTTCTCCCTCCTCGCCGCCTCCGCCTATCTCCCCGGCGAAACCAGCGTTGGTGGGCGTGTCCTGATAGCTCGCATCCGCCGCGAGCCCGAGTGATGGGAAAAGGTCGGCGCGTGCGATCCGGTAGCGCTCTCGCACCTCCTCGACACGGGCGATCGCCTCTCGCAGGTCCAGATTCGCGGCGAGCGCCGTGTCGACCAGCGCCTCGAGGACCGGATCGTTGTATACGGTCCACCAGCGCTCGGGTCGTCTCGCCTGGGCCTCGGTCGAGTCGGCGCCGTCGGCAGAGAAGCCATCGACAGTCGCCGGGTATTCGGTAGGGATATCCAGTACGACGGTCGGGGTTCGCGGCTCCGGCGCGAAGGAACAGCTGGCCAGTAGCAGAGCCGTAACGGCCGTCACTGCTCGCATCTCACGCATTCGACACCTCATGGTTGACGAGGCCGTGGTAAATGACCTCGAAGAGGTGAGCCTTCCGCTGCTGTACGAACGTCTCGAAGTCGTCACGTGCGACCGGGTTCATCATCTTCACGGTCGGCAGGGCGACGAAGAAGAACACGCAGCCCGAGACGATCGTCAGCATGAGCTGCTTGGGGTCGACCGGACGAATCTCCCCGGCCCGGATCGAGCGCTCGATGGCCTGCTCCATCTCCCGCTGCGGGGAGCCCTCCGTCTCGAATGCCTCGGCGAGCATCTCTCCAAGCAGAGGATTCCCCGCCATGTTCTCCGCGACCATCCACATCGCCATCGACTGGTGCGAATGCACCGTGTCGACGTAATGATCGATGAAGGCGCGAAGGGAGTCGGCGAAGCTGCCGCCGCCCGGCGGCGCCTGGAATGTCTCCATGAATTGCTGGAACATCCTGCGGGCGACTGCCTCGTACAGTTGCTGTTTCGTGCGGAAGTAGTAGTGGAGCAGAGGTCGGTGGATGCCCGCCTCGTCGGCGATCTCCTGCATGCGGGCACCGTCCTTCCCTTTCCGGGCGAACACGCGCAGGGCCGCTTCGAAAATGCGTGCCTCGGTGTCAGGCTCCATCGCGGCAGCTGGACCGACTTGCTCCATCGTCATGGGCCTTTCCTGGCCGAGGTTTTTGACAAAGAAGTCAAACAGTAGCGTCAAACTTTTCCGAGTCAAGTTTCGTCCAGACACACTAGTGGACAATGACTTGACAAAAGTAGCCAGATTGGACATTCTTGTTGCAGCGTTTAGACAATACTTTGACAAGGTTCAGCTCGTGGCAACAAGAATCGGGATGTACGGTGCCGCCGAGAGCGGCGGAGGGACGCCGTCGAACGGTAACGGGCGGACGCACGTCGACGTGCAGCTGCATTCGGTCGTTCCGTTGCCCAGCCGTAGTTCGCGAATGTCGGATTCGCAGGAGTCTTCTTCCGCCGGAGCCGTGGACATGCCACGGGTGGAGGCGGCCGTGCGCGAGATGCTCCTGGGCCTCGGCGAGAATCCCGATCGAGAGGGTCTGAAGGAGACTCCCGCCCGGGTCGCTCGCGCGTACCGGGAGATTCTCGCGGGAATGCACGAGGAGCCGGGCGCACACCTGACTCGCCAGTTTTCACAAGAGCAGACGGGCGACGACCTCGTAATCCTGCGCGACATCGACTTCGTGAGCGTGTGCGAGCACCACTTCCTGCCGTTCACCGGCCGTGCGCACGTCGCCTATCTCCCGGACCCTGGGAAGGTGACGGGACTCAGCAAGCTCGCGCGCACCGTGGACGTGTTCGCGAGGCGCCCGCAGCTGCAGGAGCAGTTGACGGGACAGATCGCCGACGCTCTGGTCGAGCACCTGGACCCGCGCGGAGTCGCGGTCGTCGTCCAGGCGGAGCATTCCTGTCTGAAGCTGCGCGGTGCCCGGAAAGCGGAGACCGAGATGGTCACGACGGCGTTCCGCGGCGAGCTGCGCTGGGATCGGGCGCTTCGGAGCGAGGTGCTCGGCCTGATGAAAGTGTCCTGAGGTCGCGGATCGTCAGAGCCGTCGCACCGCAGCTCCGGCCGAGGGCACGGCGACAAACATCCGCTGGTTCAACTGCCCCTCGGAACGAGGGGTCGGGAGGTGAGCGAAATAGCCCTCCCGCCACGCGGCGAGAACTGCGTCGACCCGATCCGGCGTGCACAGAGCCACGACACAGCCGCCCATTCCGGCACCCGTCAGTCGCGCTCCGACCGCCCCGGCGCCCCGGGCCAGCGATACGAGCCGATCCAGCTCGGCTCCGCTGACCTCGAAGTCGGTTCCCAGACTCTCATGGGAGCCGTTCATCAGCGCTCCGAAGATCGCCGGATCGTCGTCACGCATCGCCGCCTCGGCGAGCCGGGTTCGCTCGGCCTCGGTCACGACATGCCGGAACCGGCGGAGGTGCCGATCGTCCAGGACCTCCTCCGCCACCCGGACGAGATCGGCAGCGGCGTGCTCGGCCAGCAATCGCGAATAGGATCTCTCGCCTGCTGCATACCCGGCCTTCTCACCGACGGCTTCGACCGCGTGTTCGACCGCTGCCCGACGCGCGTTGTAGGTGTCCCGGGCGGCACCCGACTTGTGGGCCTGCACTCCGGAATCGGCCACCAGGAAGTGCCAGCCATCCGGGACCGGGACAGGCGTCACTCGCAACGGCTCGAATTCGATGCGCGC
>JARRPS010000014.1:0-15647 GCA_037382625.1 Gemmatimonadota bacterium
ATTCTCAGCCTCATGCTCAAGAAGAGCTTTTCGCTCGGCCGGCTCGAGGGGTATGGCGCCGTGGGGCCCGGTGGGCACTTCATCTCCGCCCGTTTCAGCGATTTCGTCGGTGAGCGGGATGATCGGAACGGATTCCGGATCGGTCTCGAAGGCATCGCCGGTCTCGAGTTTCCTCTGGTCGATCGCGGGTTCGTGAGTCTGTTCGGAGAAGGTCAGGGGAGCCTGGTGTCGGAGCTGTCGCAACTGTCCCTTCATGCCGGAATCCGGATTCGCTTCGATCGGCTCGGTACGGGGGGATGATTCCTCTCGTGATCGGGCACCGGGGCGCCGCTTCCGAGGCGCCCGAGAACTCGCTGGAGGCTCTCGCCCTCGCCATGGAGCTCGGCGCCGATGCCCTGGAGCTGGATGTGCGCCGCAGTTCGGACGGCGTACTGCTGGTGATCCACGATTCGGACCTCGCCCGGACGAGTCGAACCCGGGGTCGGGTGGACGAAATGCCGGCCGCCCGGATCCGAGAGGCGGACCTGTCGGACGCTTCCGATCCTCTCATCCCGCGCTGGCCAGATACAGTTCGAGTTCCGACGCTGGAGCAGGTCTTCCGGCACTTTCCCGGCGTGGAGATCACGGTGGACGTGAAAGACCCGTCGGCAGGGGCGGACGTCGTGCGGCTCATCGAGCTGTTCGACCGGGTCCCGGATACGATCCTCTACGTCGATTCGGGAACGGGCTCCCGCGCCTTCCGCGACTATCGCGGACGCCGTGCGACATCGGTGGAGCAGGCGGCCCGTCTGGCCTCGGACCCGTCGCGGCTGCAGGCCATTCCGGAACGGGAGATACCGGAAGTGGTACACACTCCGCTCCGTCACGACGGGCAGGATCTGGTCGGACCGGCTTTCGTGCGTGCCGTGCACGAGAGCGGCCGCACGATCCAGGTCTGGACGGTCGACGACCTCCCGACGATGGACTGGCTGGCGGACTGCGGGGTAGACGGTATCATCACGAATGACGTGCGGGCGGCCGCAGCCCGAGTCGGCGCAAAGGCACCGCGGGAGGAGCCGCAATGAACCTGACACAGGGTGGCAGCAGCTCTTCGGTTCGAATCCCCCTCATCGCCCGTGCGCTCGTCGCAGCGCTGGCGGTGGGAGCGTTTCCGGTCGTCGGTACGGCCCAGAACGCCGACATGCCCAGGTTTCCCTTCGGAACGCCGGTCGTGTTCGTACCCGTACAATCGGTGGAACCTCTCCCCGGGGGCGGCTGGCCCGGAGGGACCGCCGGCGAGGAGGACGCTCTTCGCGCGATGGATGCCGAGCTCGAGTACGCGCTGGGCGGGACTCGGGGGGCGGAGGACTGGGCGCTTCCGGCCGACGTGATCCGCCGGGTCGATCGGAACCCCATGCTCAGAACAGATCCATCCCGCATGGCGTACCAGGGACTCCTGGAAAAACCCGACAAGCGGAAGCAGATCTACGAGCCTCTGCACGGTGAGTTGAGATCGATCTCCGCGCTCTTCGACACTCGCTACGTCGTCCTTCCGATTTCCCTGTTCGTGGAAGCCGATCCCGTCGGACCCGGCTCTTCTGACGCGGATTCTCCGGCGGGGCGGAACGGATCCGGGCCGACCTATCGGGCACACCTGCTCCTGGCGATGATCGACATCCGGTCGAGTACGATCGTCTGGTGGGGAGAGATCGCGGGCGAGGCCGGTGACGCGGATTCTCCCGCACTGATGGCGAGCCTCGCCGAGCGCGTCGCCGAGGCGGTGGCCCCATCGTGAGGCCGGCGTCCGGTAACCGGGTTCCACGGCGCCGGGGTGCGATGCGCACGGTGTCCCTGTGCCTCGCAGTCGCGCCCTTCGTTGCCAGCGGCTGCGCAGGCGAGCCCGGGCTCACGCTGCCCGACGAAGGCTCGCTGAAGGGGATCTACGGGGAAAACGTGGACGTTGCTCTGAAGGGCAACGTGGTGGACGTCGTCGTCAGACAGCCCTCCGACCAGCTGCGGCGAGGCGGTGCGACCTGGGCAAAGGTCGGTCCCTACATATACCTGTTCTCTCCTCAGACACGGAAGCTGTTCGAGGACTATACGGGACTCGGGGGCGTGCGCGTCACGACCGTGGATGGCCGGGAACGGCTGGTGGCCCGGGCCCTGCTCCCCCAGGGAACGCTCAACTCCGTGACATGGAACAAGGCGATCGGCCTCGCCGGACGCGCACGGCTCGAAGGCACGCAGCGGCCCAGCTACATCCTGGAGCTG
Source organism: Gemmatimonadota bacterium (assembly GCA_037382625.1). Classification (GTDB taxonomy): domain Bacteria; phylum Gemmatimonadota; class Gemmatimonadetes; order Palauibacterales; family Palauibacteraceae; genus Carthagonibacter. Next base: position 2,251 of record JARRPS010000014.1, read on the forward strand.
ATCGATTACGGCGAAGAGCAGGCCGAGTACGAATACGGGTCGACCTATGTAAAGGAAGGCAGATGATTCAGACGGTAACCCTGATCCCGGGCGATGGGATCGGACCGGCGATCACGGAGGAAGTCGTCCGGATTCTCGAGGCGGCCGGCGCCCCCATCGAGTGGGACCGACACGACGCGGGCCTCACGGCCGTGGAGAACGGACACGACCTCCTTCCGCAGGACACCCTGGATTCGATCGAGCGGAACCGCCTCTGCCTGAAGGGACCTCTGACGACCCCGGTCGGGGCCGGATTCCGTTCGATCAACGTCGCTCTCCGTAAGCACTTCGAACTGTACGCGAACGTGCGGCCGGCCGAGTCGATCGTGCCCGGCGGGCGGTATCAGGATATCGACATCGTCATCGTCCGGGAGAACACGGAAGGACTGTACGCCGGCATCGAGCACTACATCGGGATGCGCCAGGATCCGCGGGCGGTCGCCGAATCGGTCATGCTGATTACCCGCTACGGATCGGACCGGATCTGCCGCTACGCCTTCGAGTACGCCATCGAGCACGAGCGGAAGAAGGTCACGCTCGTGCACAAGGCCAACATTCTCAAGAACACGCAGGGGCTCTTTCTCGAGGTGGGTCGCGAGGTCGCGAAGAACTACGCCGACGCGATCGAGTTCGAGGATCGGATCGTCGACGCGACGGCGATGCAGCTCGTGCTGGATCCCTACCAGTTCGATGTGATCGTCACGGAAAACATGTTCGGCGATATCCTCTCCGATCTGACCGCCGGACTCGTAGGCGGGCTCGGTTTCGCCCCTGGCGTCAACATCGGCAAAGACGTCGCGATCTTCGAGGCCGTACACGGCTCGGCGCCGGACATTGCCGGAAAGGGCATCGCGAACCCGTCGGCTCTTCTGCTCGCGGCCTGTCTGATGCTCGAGCACATGGGCCTGAACGAGACCGCGGGCCGCATTCGAGCTGCGCTGAAGACGGTGGTCGAGGAGGGAGAAACGGTCACGTCCGACCTCGGGGGGTCGGCAGGTACGAGGGCGTTTGGCGATGCAGTTATCGAAGAGATCCAGGCCGGCGCGTAGGCGGCTCGAGATCGGGCCGATCGGAGAAGGCCCCCGTGCGACCTGTCGCAGTTGCGCCCAGGAACTGCCCGAGTCGACCCTCGACGAGAACGGATGGTGTCCTCCCTGCGTGTGGGACCTGGAGAAGAAGGCGTCGTGGGGACAGCACCTGATCGCGCTTGTCGTCACGATCCCGTTCGCCATCTGGATCGCAGTTGAGGGAACGCGTGGCTATTTTCCCCTGTATGCCTGGGCGATCCCGCTCGCTGCAGCCTATTATCTCGGCATGCGGATCGGCCGGGAAGTGGTTCGTGGCTGGGTGCGAAGCCGTCGCGAAGCATGACCCGTTTCATCCCGACACAGGAAAGTTGAGAGAACGACCGATGCCGAACGCTCACGTGCGCCGCCTCCGGACCCCTGCGATCGCAACCGCCATCCTGCTCTTCAGTTCCGGCAGTCTGGTTGCGCAGGAAGGGCACGAAGCGGAGGAGCCGGCCGGCGCGCACGACGCAGAAGCGCAGCACGAGGAACACGGATCCCATGTCGCGCACGAAAAGAACGAGATTGCCGTCTTCTTCGGTGGCACGCGCCGATTGAAGTTCGAAGACGACGAGACGGGAGCCACGGGAGGGTTCGAGTACATGCGGCAGATCCGTCCGCGGGTCGGCGCGTCGCTGGGATTCGAGTTCGCCGATGGCGAAATCGAGCGTGACTGGGTAGCGATGTTGAAGCTGGGTGTACAGCCGTTCGACGGCTGGGCGCTGCCGATCGTCATGTACATCGGAACCGGCATCGAGGTCGCCAGAGTCGACGAGGTGCTGCTCGAGGCGGATGAGCACGGCGGCGGCGAGGAGGGCGAAGGCCACGAGGGCGAAGCGACGGTCGCTTCGGAGGAGCATGGGGAGTCCGGTGAGCGGGAGACCGAGGTCGACGCCTTGATCCGCCTCGGAACAGGCTGGATCATTCACGCGGGCAGCTTCAGCATCATTCCGAATGTCAACTTCGATCTCGTCGGCGAGGACTGGGCCGCCGTATTCGGCGTGACGCTCGGATATCGATTCTGACGCGTGAGTCGGGCTTCGCCGGACCGCTGACTCCCGCCTGCCCGGGCGCCGAGAGAAGAACAAAGGCAACGACATTCAGAGATAGAGGATCGAGATGAGTTTCGATGGGGTGGATTTCTACGACGTGGACGGACTCCTGTCGGAGGAGGAGCGAGCCGTTCGGGACATGGTGAGGGAGTGGGTCGAGTCCGAGCTGATGCCTGTCATCAACGAACACTACATGACGCACAGCTTTCCGAAACAGCTCATTCCCCAGATGGGCGAGCTGGGATTCTACGGGGCCAATCTGCCGGAGGAGTACGGATGTGCGGGCCTCAACAACGTCGCGTACGGACTGATCATGCAGGAGCTCGAGCGCGGCGACTCGGGGCTGCGCTCCTTCGCTTCGGTGCAGGGTGCGCTGGTGATGTATCCGATCCATGAGTTCGGTTCCGAGGAGCAGCGAAAGCGGTGGCTGCCGCTCCTGGCGACCGGGGAGAAGATCGGCTGTTTCGGTCTGACGGAGCCCGATTTCGGATCGAACCCGGGTGGCATGCTCACCCGGGCCGTGAAGGACGGAGACGAATGGGTCCTGAACGGCTCGAAGATGTGGATCACGAACGGCTCGATGGCGGACGTTGCGATCATCTGGGCCAAAACGGGCGACATCGACGATGCGCGGTCGATCCGCGGCTTCATCGTCGAGACGGATCGGGACGGCTTCTCGGCCAAGAACCAGGAGGGGAAGCTGTCGCTGCTGGCCTCCGATACGAGTGAACTGGTGATGCAGGATGTTCGCGTCCCCGATGCGAACCTGCTTCCGGCGTCGGGAGGCCTGAGGAGCCCGCTCATGTGCCTCACGCAGGCCCGCTACGGCATCGCGTGGGGTGCGATCGGGGCCGCCATGGCCTGCTTCACCGAGGCCCGTGACTATGCGTTGAACCGGGTGCAGTTCGGCGGAAAGCCGATCGCGGCCACGCAGATCCAGCAGACTCGCCTCGCGGAGATGCTGACGGAGATCACGAAGGCCCAGCTGCTCGCGCTTCAGCTGGGTCGACTCAAAGACGCGGGCACCTTCACGGCCAACCAGGTCTCGATGGCCAAGCGGAACAACGTGGACATGGCCTGCGAGTGCGCGCGGGAAGCCCGCCGGTTGCTGGGCGGAAACGGGATCCTGGTCGAGTACCAGTCGATGCGTCACATGGCGAACCTCGAGTCGGTCTATACCTACGAGGGAACGCACGACATCCACGGCCTGATCCTCGGCCACGCGATCACGGGACTGCCCGCGTACGAGTAACGAGATTTTCGGGCTGTCGTCCCGACGACGGCGGGCGCCCGGTTCGGGCGCCCGTCAACGCCGGGTGCTACGGTTCGAAGGGGGGACCGAGCCAGCGATCGCCGATGATGGCGGTGAGGCCGATGACGATCACTCCGGAAAACAGGACGTCACTGAGGAAGTGGCCGCCCGCTGCCACGCGGGCGAGGCCCACCAGGAGTCCGAACCCGGTAGCCGCGGCGACGATCGCCCATCGCCGCCGCCGCGAGATCGACGCGTAGCCGAGCGCCGCGAGGGCGAAGCCCGCGGACGGATGGCCGGCCGAGAACGAGCAGTTGCGCTCGCACTGGTCCGTGATCACGAGCGCCGGGGTAAACGCGCGATCTCCTCCGAACTGGATGACGTCCCTCGGTCGTGCCCGACCCCAGTGCTCCTTCAGGATACCGTTCACGATCAGGCCGGGGCCGAGCGCCAGGACCACCAGAAGCAGCGCGGCCACCTTACCGCGGCGTCGAAGCGGACTCCGTCGAACCGCCTCGAGCACCAGCACGCCGACGGAGCCGACCACGGCGATTCCCACGATCCAGTCGACAGATTCGTAGAGAATCCGCTCCCACAACGCGCCGTTCTGGGTGAAGCCCGCGGTGGAAGAGTAGAACATCCCGGTGAACGCCAGGTCCATTTCCGGCAGGAAGAGGAAGAGGAGTCCCAGAAGGGCGGCGACCACCAGAAATCCGGCGGCGGCCGGAAGCGTTCGGGCGCCCGTCAACGAACTCAATCCCGCGCGTCCGGGCCGGGTGCGAGCGAATCGCTCCGCCGAGCCTCACTCAGCGACTCGATGAAGTCCTGGCGATCGCCCATCAGATGCATCCGCTGGTCCAGTGATTCGACCTCGCCGTGCAGAAGGCGCAGCCCTTCCTCGATTCGCTCGAGTCGCTCCCGGTCGGGAGAGGAATCGTGCCGGAGCTGAATCCACTCCTCCATCACCTTGCCGAGCCTGCGGCTGAGTGGGAACAGCAGCACGAAGGTCCCCAGCATGAATACCATGACCAGGATGGCGACCAGTTCGGCGATCTCGTACGGCATATCACCTCCTGCGCGATCGGGGCTCCAGACGACGACACAGTACGCTACGATCCCCGCGCCGGCACGGTTTCGGAAGGCCATGTTGTGTCCGTCGCGGGTCCGCGCTAGCGTTAAGGACGATCCGTCGGATGGTCGTGCGCCCGTAGCTCAATTGGATAGAGCGTCTGGCTTCGGACCAGAAGGCTGGGAGTTCGAGTCTCTCCGGGCGCATCTTCATCCGGGTCGTCGAGATTCCGCGTCGTAATCAACCCTTCCGGGAGCGCGACCGTGTCATCCACTGGATCTCAGCGTCCTGATCGCAGCGTCGTCCGATCCTTCCTTTCCGGCCTCGGAAGCCTTCGCAGGGGATGGCCCCAGTACTTCGCGGCGGACATCGCCACGCGAGTGGCGGCCACGCTGTTGCTGGCGCCGCTCGTGGCATGGCTCGCCAGCACCGCGCTGCAGCGGGCCGGCGGCGGCGCGGTCACGGATCAGGACATCGTCTGGTTCCTGCTCTCGCCGCTCGGCATTGCATCCCTGCTGCTCGTTGCGGCCGGTTCGATTCTGGCCGGATTGATCGGGCATACCGCGATCATGACGGTCGCCGCGGGCATCGAGGAGGACCGGGAGGTCTCCTGGATCGATGGCATGCGGCATGCCTTCCGGCGGATCATCGCGATCTTCAGGATGGCCGTTCGCGGCATGGTCCGTCTGATCGTGGATGCGGCCCCGTGGCTGCTCGCCGGCGGCGTGGTCTACCTGGTCATGTTCCGTGCTCATGACATCAACTACTACCTGTCCGAGAAGCCACCGGAGTTCTGGGTCGCCGCGGTCCTGATCGTACTCGCCCTCGCCGGACTCGCCTGGTTCGTCGGCCGTCGCCTGCTGAGCTGGGCCATCGCGCTTCCCCGCCTCCTGTTCGGAAACGAGGGCCCGGCCGGCGCTCTCAGCGCCAGCGTGGAAGCCACGGAAGGCCGGAAGCTCAGGGTCCTGCTGCTCTTCGGTATCTGGGCGGCGGCCACTTTTGCAGTCTCGGCGCTGATCACGGGAGGATCCGCCTGGCTGGGGCGCATCCTGATTCCCGAGGGAAGCACGGACCTGGCGAGGATGGCGACCGGGATCGGGATCGCATCCGTCATTGCGTTCATCGGTAACCTGATCGTGTCGATCCTGTCCAGCGTAGTGCTGGCGCTGAGCGTGTTCGAGCTGGATCGCGGCTGGGCCGAGCCGTGGCAGCTTCCCAAAGAGGTGAAGTCGGAAGTCGGATCCCTCGAGGGTCGAGCGACGCTCAACGTCCCGGGTTGGGTCTGGGTGCTGCTTGCGCTCGCCGTTCCGGCGGGTGCGTTGTTCCTCGGGCTGCGTGTGCTCGAAGACGTGAAGGTAGTCGACGACGTGGAGATTACAGCGCATCGTGGTGCTTCCGGTCGTGCTCCGGAAAACACCCTGGCGGCGATCCGGGCCGGGATAGCAGATAGTGCCGACTGGGTCGAGATCGACGTGCAGGAGACCCTGGATGGCGTGGTCGTCGTCCACCATGATGCCGACTTCATGCGGGTCATGCAGGATCCGAGAAAGATCTGGGAAACCCCGTGGGCCGATGTGTCACAGATCGACAACGGCTCCTGGTTCGGCACCGAGTTCGAAGCGGAGCGGGTGGCATCCCTGGAGGAGGTGCTGATGACGGCTCGCGACCGCGTAAAAGTAAACATCGAGCTCAAGACCTACGGGCACGGTCAGCGACTGGAAGAGCGCACGATCGAGATCGTCGAGCGGCTCGGCATGGCGGACCAGGTGGTGCTCATGTCCCTTGACCGACCCACCGTCGAGAAACTCAACGCGCTTCGTCCGAACTGGACCGTCGGCCAGCTGGCCGCCGTCTCGATCGGCGATCTGACCCGGCTGGAGGCCGATTTTCTCGCCGTGAACGCGAAGAACGCCCGTCCCGCGTTCGTGAAGCGAGTCCACGAAAGCGGGAAGGAACTGCAGGTGTGGACCGTCAATCACCCCGCGCAGATGTCTTCGATGATGAGCCTCGGGGTGAATACGATCATCACCGACGAGCCGGCGCTCGCGCGCGAGATTCTCCGTCAGCGGGCCGCGTTGACGCCCGTGGAGCGTCTGCTGGTCAGCGTTGGCGCACGATTCGGCATCGTCGAAGGCGCGGACGTCAGCTCCGACGTGGACGACGCCTGACCCTGCGGCGGTCCCCCGGAGCTATTCCAGCTCCGGGGGGCGACGCATCGCCGGACGGCATTCCGGCCACGCGCCCGGTTCGCCGGTCCGCTCATCGATGGGCAGCAGCGCCCGTTCCCGCGGCGTCCGAACCGGGTCTTCGGCGGCGGCATACGCCAGGATCGCCGCCAGGATCGCGTTATCCCGAAGATCGTCGAATACGATCTTGTCGTAGGTGTCTCTCTCGGTGTGCCAGGTATACTGGCGGTATTCGTCGTACGGCGACTGAAGCCGGAAGCCCGGCGCGCCGGCACACGTGAAGCTGATGTGGTCGCTTCCCCGGCTGTACTGGGTCCCGGGGAACTCCAGCTCGATCCCGCTCGCGATGTCACGAGGAACCTGGGCGATCCACCGGGCGATCCGTTCGCCCGCGTAGAGAAATCCCTGTCCCTCGATCTTCTCGATTCGCCAGGTCCCGTTGTCCTGATTGAAGGTGGCCTGAAGGCCTTCCAGAACCTCGGGGTGGTCTTCGGTGAAGGCCCGCGAACCGATGAGTCCGACCTCTTCGGCGACCCAATGCCCGGCTATGATCGTGCGCCTCGGAGTGACGCCGGCGGCTCTGAGCAGCCGCATCGCTTCGAGCACCATGAGTGTGCCGGTCCCGTTGTCGGTCGCGCCGCTGGCCGCGTGCCACGAGTCGAGGTGCGCGGAGAGGACGACGTATTCGTCTGGCAGATCGGAACCTCGAATCTCTGCGATCACGTTGTCGTGCGGCACTTCACCCGTAAGCTCGGCCGTCATCTCCACCCTGATGCGCGGTGCGCTGCCCTCTTCCGCCAGCCGATACAAAAGGCCGTAGTCCTCGCAGGAAAGCGAGAAGGAGGGGACCTCTCGGGTCGGAGCTTCGAAGATCTTGTTCACTCCCCAGCCTCCCGACCACCAGCCCATGACGATGCCCGCCGCGCCGGCCTCGGCGACCCGAGCCATGGTCGTCCAGGGACTGCGGCTGCCGAGGGATTCGAGGCGATCTCCCCACGCGGCTCGCTCCGCCTGGCGAAGAGAGTCGATCTTCGCGACCGTTTCCTCGCGGGCGTTGGCCTCCAGCTCCTGCCGGGCCCGGCACGTCGGCTCGGGCGGCATGGCGAGAACGAAGGCGCCCTCGAGGCCCGCCAGCCACGATTCGACATCGGCTTCCGTCAGGCCGTCCGGTATCGCGACCACGCGACCTTCCACGATGCCGTCCGTGCCGGGACTGTACGCCATCGGGATCGCCTCCAGAGTGCGCCGACGCGGCTCGAGGAGGTCCACGTGGGTGAAGCCCTGGTCCCAGCCTCGCCACGTGCCCACGCTGTCCATTCGAACTTCGATGCCCCACTCCCGGTACCGGTCCGCCACCCATTCGGCCGCGGCGTCATATTCCGGGGTCCCGGCCAGACGCGGTCCGATGGAGTCGAGCAGAGCCCGAGCCATCGGTTCCAGCCCGGATCGCTCCCGCCCCTCCTCCGTGATGGCGCGGACGACCGGATCGGCGACCGTGTGATCCTGGGCCCGTGACGTCCGGGCGTTCACCGTCATCGCGCAAAGCACCACTGCGGTCAGGGCCGGGATTCGTACGCGCTGCATCTGCCATCCTCCGGGTTCAGGTTCGATCGCGAATCTCTGATCTGACCGGGCGCCGCGCGACCCCGGCGCTTCGCAGTTCGTCACGAGATCACGAAGCATATCATCCGCACCGCCGTGGCATCTGGTCGCGGCCCGCAGAAGGGGACAGATTCCTCCCTGCTGAGCCGTTTCGAGCTCCGACCGGTCGCACGGAAGGTGATTCTGATGGAGCATCGAGAGGGAAACGGTGCCGGGCTTCAGATTCGGCGCCTCCGTCGTCGCTGGTCTCGAGCCGTCACCTCTATCGCCGTAGTCGCGGGGATGACGGGTTGCGGTGGGGAGACGCCCCGCGCTCCGGATCTGCGATTCGACGAGGTGCGGGTGCGCCCCGCGGCGATCTCGGAGGCGGACTTCGGGACCGCGAACAGCGCGGCGTACCTGCGCATTCGAAATCTGGGAACCGAGGGCGATCGGCTGATCGGGGCCGACTTCGACGGCGCGCGCCGGGTGGAGGTTCACGAGACCCGAATCGGCGACGACGGACTCGCGATGATGCGACCCATCGAGTTCCTTCCCATCCCTCCCGGCGCCGAAGTCCGGCTGAAGCCGGGTGGGGTGCACGTCATGCTCATGGGACTCGAGCGGCCGCTCGTAGCGGGCGAGGACGTGGAACTCTCGTTGACGTTCGAGATCTCCGGTGTGCAGCGACTGATCGCGGAAATCCGATGATCGAGCTTCACGATCTCGCGTTCAGCTACCCCGACTCGGACTTCGGACTCTTCATCGCCGATCTCCGGATCGCTGCCGGAACGACGACCGCTTTCATCGGCCCCAGCGGGTCAGGGAAGACCACGCTGCTGAATCTCATCGCAGGCATCCTCAGTCCCGATGCGGGTGTCGTTCGCACGAACGGAACGCTGGTGACGGATCTGCCGGATCGGGCACGAAGGGCCTTTCGTGTCACGGAGATCGGACTCGTCTTCCAGGAGTTCGAGCTCCTGGAGTATCTGAACGTGCTCGACAACATTCTCCTGCCCTACCGGATCCATCCGGCACTGAGGCTGGAGCCGGAAGTGGAACGGAGGGCGGAATCGCTCGCCGCACGGGTAGGTATCGAGGACAAGCTGCGCCGAAGGCCACGACAGCTCTCGCAGGGCGAGCGACAGCGCGTCGCAGTCTGCCGGGCCGTGATCACCGATCCTCCTCTGCTGCTGACGGATGAGCCGACCGGTAACCTCGATCCCCAGAATCGAGAGACCGTCCTCGACATCCTGTTCGACTACGTCCGCGACGCCGGTACCACCCTCGTGTCGGTCACCCACGACCACGAGATTCTCCATCGTTTCGAGGAGGTCGTCGATTTTCGATCGTTCCACAGTGTCGGGCCGGCTTCCGGGTCCGGGGAGCGACCGGAAGGATGAAGGGCCCGCTCTATCTGGCCTGGCAGTACCTCGCGTTTCACCGCTGGAAGACAGCGGTTCTCGTCACCGCGCTCACCCTGATCCTCTTCATCCCGATCGGACTGCGTGTCCTCGTCCGCCAGAGCTCGGAACAGCTCACCGCCCGGGCCAGCGCGACGCCATTGCTCGTCGGCGCGCCCGGCAGTCCGACGGAGCTCGTGCTGAACTCTCTCTACTTCGGTTCCGATGTGCCCACAGCCATCTCCTACGCGGAAGCGGACTCCGTGGCGGCGACGGGACTGGCGACGCCGATTCCGCTGTATGTACGTTTCCGGGCGCGGGACCGGCCGATCGTCGGAACGACACCCGAGTACTTCGCGTTTCGGGGTCTGCGAATCTCCGAGGGCCGCCTGCCCGCGACTCTGGGCGAGGCGGTTTTGGGTTCGGTGGCGGCTCGTGTCCTGGACGCCGGGGTGGGGAACCACGTCATCTCCTCACCCGAGAGCGTCTTCGACATCGCAGGCGTGTACCCGCTCCGCATGAAGGTCACAGGGGTTCTCGCAGCCTCCGACACCCCGGATGACCAGGCGGTCTTCGTGGACATCAAGACCGCGTGGGTGATCGAGGGCCTGGGACACGGTCACCAGGACCTGAGTCGTGCCGAGGCGGCCGCCGGCGTGCTGAGCCGGGAAGGAAATGTCGTCATCGGAAACGCCTCGGTGGTGCAGTACAACGAGATCACGCCCGAGAACATCGACAGCTTCCACTTTCACGGCGATCCGAGTGCCTTTCCGGCGACGGCCATCATCGCGATTCCCGACGACGAGAAGGCCTCGGCTCTGTTGCAGGGGCGCTACCAGGAGAGCTCCTCCGTGCAGATCGTTCGTCCCGATGAGGTGATGTCCGATCTGCTCGGAACCGTATTCACCGTGGAGCGCTACGTTCTGGCGGGCGCACTGATCGTGGGACTGGCGACGCTCGCGACGGCACTGCTCGTGTTCCTGCTCTCGTTGCGCCAGAGACGAGGGGAGCGCGAGACCCTGGGCCGAATTGGAGGCTCACCGGGTTCGATCCGGTTTTTGATGGCTTCGGAAATCCTCTTCGTTCTCTCACTTTCGACGGGCATCGCGGTCGTTCTGACCCTGCTGGCGAGCCGGTATGGAGCGGCCGCGGCTCGGACGATCGCCGGTCTGTAGATCGAGAGACGGGTTGATGTCCCCTTTCTGACAGGAGTGGTGGCAGCATGATCTCGAAGGGTGTTCTCATCGGTTCGGCGCTGATGCTCACACTCCCGGCGTGTGCCGGCGAAAGATCCGATGAAGCGCCGGAGTCCGGCGGGACCGGCGCCCCTGCGATCGAGACGGAAAGCGCCGGAGTAGATACCCCGATTCTCGTGTACGCCGTGAACTATCCGCTCGCCTGGTTCGCGAGTCAGATCGGAGGTGCCGCGGTGGATGTCCACCTCCCCGTTCCGGGCGACGAGGATCCGGCGTACTGGAAGCCGACGCCCGAGCAGGTCTCGGAATTCCAGGAAGCGGACCTGATTCTCCTGAACGGAGCGGGATATGCAGCCTGGACGGACCGAGCCGCTCTGCCGCCATCGAAGCTGGTGAATACGACACGGAAGGTGGCGGAGCGCTACATCCCCGCCGAGGAAACGATCACGCACGCCCACGGTCCGGAGGGAGAGCACGAGCACGGGACGCTGGCGTTCACGACCTGGCTGGATCCGACTCTCGCCATCGCACAGGCCCGGGCGGTCAGGGACGCACTGAACCGTGAGCGGCCGGCATCTTCAGCCAGCTTCGACATGGCGTTCGCGGAACTCGAAAGCGAGTTGCTCGCACTGGATTCCGCACTGGCCCGGGCCGCCCGGTCACTCGATGGCATGCCGATCCTGGGATCGCACCCGGTCTATCAGTACCTGGCGGCCCGATACGACCTCGATCTCAGGAGTGTTCACTTCGAGCCCGACGAGCTGCCTGATGCGGATGGCTGGCGAGAGCTGGCGCGACTACAGAATGAACGCGCTGCGTCTCTGATGCTGTGGGAATCGGAGCCCCTGCCCGAGGTGCGCCGACGACTCGAAGCGGAACACGAAATTCGCAGCGTGGTGTTCTCCCCTTGCGCAACTGCCCCCGATGCAGACGATTATATGGGTATCATGCGCCAGAACGCGCAGCGCCTTTCCGCGATCGCCGAGTGACTGCCGGCGATGGCGACTTCGACCCCTGGCAAGGAGGCCTCATGCTCGATCTGCTGACTCGGCGATGGTGGTGGATTCTCGTGCGCGGGATCGCCGCGATCCTGTTCGGAATCGCATGCTTCGTCTGGCCGGGGCTCGCGCTCTGGTCCCTGGTGATACTGTTCGCGGCCTACGCGATCGTCGATGGCGCCGCCATGATCGTGTTCGGGCGGAAGCTGGGCAGCTGGTTCTGGTACGCTCTCGCCGGCCTCGTGAGCATGGCTGCCGGCGTGATCGCGATCGCCTGGCCGGGGATCTCGGCGATGGCGCTCCTCTGGGTGATCGCCGCCTGGGCGATCCTCAGTGGGATCTTCCAGATTCTGGCCGGCTGGGAAATCCGCAAGGAAGTCGAGGGTGAGTGGGTCCTGTTCGTCGGCGGCGTGCTGGCGATCATCTTCGGCCTGCTCCTCTTCTTCCGGCCGGGCGCAGGCGCGCTGAGTGTGGTCTGGCTGATCGGGACCTTCATGGTCCTGTTCGGCATCCTGCAGGTCATTCTCTCCTTCAAGCTGAAGGGTCTGCAGGGACGCGCAAAGGACGTACGGGAAGCGGTGGAAGAGAGGATCAAGCAGTAAGCGTATTCTCTTCGGGCAAATACGCCATACGGGGCGGGACCGCGATCGGCGGCCCGCCCCGTTCGCGTCAGCGGAACTTATTCCGCAGATGCAGGAATCCCAGCACCGGGTCCGAGAGCGTCGACGGGAGAAGGACATCGTGCGCTCGGAGCATCAGCTTCTCCACGAATTCCATTGCGTCCCGAAGCGAGACGACGTAGTGGGTCTCCGTCTTTCGGCTCGTACCGACTCCGAACGCGACGAGCCGGACCCGGCGAACCGGACGACTCGCTTCGAGCCGGACCTCCGCCCGTTCTGACAGGGCTTCCGCGGTCGCTTCGAGCTCGTTGCCACGGCAGATACCGATCCGATTGAGACCCATGCGGAGTGCCTCCGGCGAACGGATGGCACGGTTCAAGTGTGCCCGCCCTTCCTTGACCTCCCCGATGATCACGTCGATGGCGTCCTGCGGGACTCCGAGCAGTGCGTGCGTATCGATGGGGTGCAGAATCCTCCCGTCGGCATCGGGTGCGCCCATCTTCACGTCCGGCCAACGGACCGCGATGATGTCGAGGTCTGTCAGCGTGCGGTAACCGCCCGCCTCATCCGGAACTACCACCGGAACCTCGTCCAGGACCAGGTACCCGTTCAGCCGCAGATAGGCTTTCACGAGCGCGGCACCGGAATTCACTGGATCCACTCCTCTCGCGCCCGTGCGCTTTCGAGGTTCATCAGACGGTTCCCGGGCGATGGTTGAGGACCTGCTCCCAGGAGCCGCCGCTGACGATATCGAGAATGTTCGGGTCCGAAAGGAAGTTATGCGGAAACCCGAGGTCGACGCGGCTGACTTCTTCCAGTCGAAGCAGTTGATCGGAATCGAGCTCTACGTCCAGGGCGCCGAGATTATCGCGGAGCTGGCTGAGGTTTCGCGCTCCCACGAGGGGAACGATGACTCCCTCCTGCTGACGGATCC
>JARRPS010000015.1:0-25928 GCA_037382625.1 Gemmatimonadota bacterium
ATAGAGAACGACGACGAGACCGTCGGCTGCCGCGCGACCTGGGACATTCTCACCAGGAACAACCCCTTCGTCGAGAGTGGCGTCTACTTCTATCACGTAGTGACGCAGGCGGGTGACGAGAAGGTGGGTAAGTTCACGATCGTGAACTTCGCGGGTCAGAACTAGTCAGAACGTAACTCCGGTGAGGCGGGCTTTCGAGCCCGCCTCACCGGCAACGGACCAGCTCCCTAGGAGGTCTTCATGCGGCTGCTCAGACGAACGGTGACCGCCGTCGCTCTGGTCTTCGGCGCACCCGGTCTGCTGATGGCGCAGGACTCGCCAACAGACCCGAACGCTCCGCCGATCGATCCAGACAACCCGGTTCAGATCGATGTCGACAATACCGGGTACGGAACGGTCTCCGGCGAGTTCCTGCAGTTCGGAGCGAGTGCGCGAGGCATGGCCCTCGGCGGCGCCGTGTCGACGATCGTCGATGACGTCAGCGCCCTGCACTACAATCCGGCGAATCTCGTTTTCATGCCGGGCCCTCAGGCGACGCTCACGGTGATGCCGTACTTCGCCGAAACCGATTACTACTGGGCCGGAGTGGCGCTCCCGTTATCGAACAACGACTTCGGGTTCGGGGCGTTCCTCGGCCGGTTCGGGTTCAGCGATCAGCCGATCTATACCGAGGCGGACGAGCAGGGCGCCGCTGGAACCACGTACAGCGTGAACGAAGTCGTCGCGGGTCTTTCGTTCGCGCACGCGTTCATCGACCGTTTCTCGGCCGGAGGGACCGTCAAGTACGTGACGGACGACCTGGCGACCGGTGCACTCTCGGGCGCGAAAGCGAGCACTGTCACCTTCGATTTCGGCGTGAATTTCCACAGCGAGCTCTGGGACCGTCCGGTCGCTCTCGCGTTCGTGGTGCAGAACCTCGGCGGCAGTCTCGGCCATTCAGGAGGAGCGCTCCGATTCCGCGATTTCAACGCCAGCGGAACCGATCCGTCGGTTCCGGACCAGAACATCGATCCGCCGTACGCGGAGTACTCCACGGACGCGTTCCCGCTGCCGCGCCTGTTCCGGTTCGGACTGAATTACGATGTCATCTCGGGTGATGCGGTTAGGCTCTCGGTCCTCGGCGAATTCGTCGAGTCGAACAACCAGGGGCCGCAGTTCGGCTTCGGTGGGGAGTTCGGCTGGCAAAGTGTCGACAGCCCGATCGGCGCGTGGCTCCGCGGATCTTACACGACGCAGCCCGACAACGAGGACCTCGGCTCTGCCGGGGACTACATCGATGCCAGCGATACGGGTCTCGACGGCCTCGCGTTCGGCGGCGGCTTGTACTACAAGATCGCCGACAGCTACCGACTGCAGTTCGATTACGCCTACCGGCACTTTGGAGCACTCGGCAGCACGGACGCGTTCACCTTCACGATCGGTTGGGAGTGATTCTACGTCCGATGTCAGACGTGGCCCGTATCCGGTCTGGGTGGTGGTTGTCACCGCTGAGGACGCTGGCGCCGCGCCGCTCCCACGGAGTGGCATTGGCTCTCGTCTTGCTGGCCGCGGTGGCGATCGCCGGACGCGGGCAGGAGCCAATGGGCAACGCGACCGGCCTGGAGGCGAATCTGATTCGCAGCTGGGCCGGCAATGGGGTTACGCAGATCGACGGGCTCGTACACGTGCCCCTGGACATGCTGGCGGGTTCGACGACGCGCGCGTACCGCTTCGAAGTCTTCGTGAACGACTCGGCTGGAACCGAGTTGTTTCGAGATTCCTGGGTGCGCACGCTGAGCGAGAGAGCCACAGCGTACGTGGGAGCAGAGCAGTCGTATATGCTCGAGTCCTTCGGGTTCGGACTTCTGCCGGGAGCTTACGAGATCGGAATCCTCGCTTATCCGACGGATGCAGCGGACCTGGGTTTTCGGGAGACCGTCGCGGTCACGGCGTTCGCAGATCGCCCGGTCGCTTCGGATCTGATGCTGTCCAACCGGATAATGCCGCTAGCGGACACCGACGGTGGGAGCTGGTCGGTGGAACGTGGCGGATTCGGAATCAGTGCGGCCGCCCGGACCGTGATTCTCGATGCGGAGCCCGAGCTCTTCTACTATATCGAACTCTACGGAGGAGACTCTATCGCGGCGGCCTCGGTCGAGGCCGAGATCCGCAATGACCTCGATCAGAGCCTGTTTGAGACTCCGTCCACAGTTGTGGAGATACCCGTGGGCGGCAAGCCTTTCACTGGCCGCCTTCCTCTGACCGGCCTGCCCGCAGGCGAGTATGATCTCGTGATGCGCATCGGTCTCGGTGATGCAGGGGAGCGGCTGGTTCGCGCGGCTTCTTTCGAGTTGCGTGAGGCCGATGTGCCGGTGCGCTCCGCCGGGTCCGAAGGCTCCGGGCTCGCGGAGTACTTCGATTCCCTGTCGGACCGGGAACTGGAGCAGACGTTCGGTGGTGTCGGGGTGCTCCTGACGGACGCGGAGCGGAAGGCGTTCGAAACGCTTCCTCCCGACGCCAAGCGGCGATACCTGGTCGACTTTTTTGACGCGCGCGATCCCAATCCAGCGATTCCGGGAAATCCGTTTCTCGACGAGTACCTTGACCGGGTCGCGACGATCCGGACGCGGTACGAGGAGCGGATCGGCACGTCGGCGAGACTCCCCTGGATGACGGATATGGGCAGTACGTATCTGCGGCTGGGAGAGCCCTACGACCGCATCGTGAACTACAACCCGACCGATCAGGGCGATCCGAATAGCCTTATCGGTGGCGGCGGATTCGGGGGCGAGGCGCCCTACGAAATATGGCAGTACCGGGACACAGGATTCGTCTACCTCTTCGTCCAAGAGAACCGGTTTGACGCTTGGAGTCTGATTTACTCGACGGACCCGAGGATCCCGCCGCGTGCGGGGTGGCAGACCCGAATCGGTGAATCGGCTGCGCGGGATTTGAGAACGAACTACGGGATCGTACCTCACCTGTAATAGTCTGGGCTGGAAACGCGTCCGCGTGCCGGTCCGCATGAAGGCGACATTCGGAGAGAAGAGAGGGAACCATGAGAGTTGGCTTCGTTCGAAACAGCGGGCTTGCCGCTCTGAGTCTCTGCGTCGGGGCGCTGGTAGCCTGCAACGACAATCCTGTCGACTACGACGTGGACCAGGCGCTGGACATCTTCGTCAATCCGAGTTCGATGGTCGTGGACGCGGGTGCCGGATCGAAACTCGTGTCCCAGGCGGTCAATCAGGGTCTGGAGGCCACGCGCGCCGAAATCCTCGTCGACGGCCAGCAGCTCACGAGCGACGTCCCGTGCGCGATCGTCAATTGCGTAACGGTGTGTCTCGATCCAGACGCCACTTCGCTAAATCCCCCCGGGCAGTTCGTAGTACGAGGTGGGACCACGCTCGGAAGCTGCTCGATCCCGCTGTCCACCGACGGCGCCTCGAAGGAAGTCGAAGTGACGGTCGTCGCCGCAAACGTGGTCCTTACCTGCCCGGATTCCGTCAGGGCGGGGGACTCGGGACGGATCACAGCCGCTCTGGTGGACTCGGCTGGCTCGACTCCCGTAAGTCCGTTTGACCAGGCGACCGATCTGGCCTGGGCGACCGACAGTACGGCCATCATTGCGATCGACCAGAGCGGGAACTGGCAAGCGACGCAGTCCGGCGGGGTAACGGTCACCTCGACCTGGTCGGGCACGGACGGGACGGGTACATCGGGCCTCGCGACTCGTCAGGGCGCGTGCGTAATTCAGGTCGGCGCCGATGTCCCCGACTCTGCGGCCTTTGCCGACGCCGACTCGCTGTCGAACCTCGGAGTGATCTACCTCGGTGATCCCGTCGAGCCGACCACATTCGAAGTGTTCGCGTTCGACCAATTCGGGAACGTGAACGCGATTCCGTCGGAGGTCACCGGCATCACGGCGTCCTCGTCTGACGCGGCGGTCGTAACCGCCGTTGCAACTCGGGAGGTACTCGAGAACGGAGAGGTCGTTCTGCGAGTCGAGTTCACTCCGACGGGAGCGGGCGTCGCCACGATCTCTGGTGTCGTCCAGACGACGGAAGGCGACCTCCCGTATTCGGGGACCGTCGAGGTGCAGTTGATTCCGTCGATCGGCGCCTCTTCGCCGGAAGAAGGGCTCGTCGGGGAAGTGGTGACTCTCGAGGTTACCAATTACGATCCGGCAAGCCACACGGTGTACATCGACGGCAGCCCGATCGACGAGATC
This sequence comes from Gemmatimonadota bacterium, assembly GCA_037382625.1. Classification (GTDB taxonomy): domain Bacteria; phylum Gemmatimonadota; class Gemmatimonadetes; order Palauibacterales; family Palauibacteraceae; genus Carthagonibacter. Next base: position 4,208 of record JARRPS010000015.1, read on the forward strand.
TTCATCGAGTCGGAGAGTGCTACCGAGGTCGTATTCTGGATGCCGTTCACCTCCGTCGGAGTTCACGAGATCGCCACGGGTGGAGCTCCGGAAGCTCTCTCGAACGGTGTGCCGTTCAATCTCACGTCGGAAGGATCTGCGGACGCACCGGATTACGAGAATGCGGGCACGGCGCCGCTAACGGCGCTTCCGCTGAAGAAGGTCGCATACACGAACCCGAACGTGCTCGACCACTTCTACCGCATTGAAGTGGGTGCAGCCACGACGATCGTGATCGACCTCGACTGGAATTCGGAATCTGATCTCGACATCCTGGTAACCGACGGGGCATTCACGGCCTTCGTCTGCACCGATGGTGCGACCGGCGCGCAGCCGGAGCAATCCGTCTGTGATCTGCCGGCCGCAGGCGAGTATCTGATCTGGATAAACAACTACGACGAAACCTTTGCCACCTACGTACTGGAGGCTGCTGCGCAGTAAGAGCAACTTGTTGCCGTCACGTAGATCGGCGCGAGGCGAAAGGGGAGCGGGAATCCAACCGGATTCCCGCTCCCCTTTCCTTTCATCCGGACGCGATCGGAAGGCAGTCGCCTGTGCGATTGCGCAACGCGATCCGCCCCGAGCCACCGGGGAACGGGTCCGCGTCGCGGTCTCCCTCGGATCGAATCTCGGGGACCGATCGCGCTCGCTCGAGCTGGGAGTGCGGGGTCTTCGGAAATTCCTGGCAGAAATGCGCGTCTCTCGGGTCTACGAGACGAGACCGGTAGAGCTCGAGGATCAACCAACGTTTCTCAACGCATGCTGCACTGGTTACACGAGTCTGACTCCGAGACAACTACTGTCGCAGATGCTGGACCTGGAGCGTTCGACAGGTCGGGAGCGCGGCCGAAGGTTCGGACCGCGCGTGCTGGACCTCGATCTGCTGCTGTACGGGAATCTGGTGGAAGAGAGCTCCGGGCTGGTCGTCCCGCACCCGCGCATGCGCGAGCGGGCCTTCGTTATCGTACCGCTGGCGGAGATCGCCGCCGACTGGGTGGTGCCAGCGACCGGCGTCGCCCCGGACGAGCCAGTGGGCTCGATTCTCGCCCGGCTGGACACGACGGGTGTCGAACCACGCGACGATTTGTCGCTCGGGCCGTGAATCGAATGCAATTCGGCCTTCCATGAGGCTCCGTTGATGGGGCTCAGCAGGTGGCTTCCGGGGCAGCGAAGGTCCGTCATCTCCGGTTTTGTGGTCAGCGGTATCGTACCTCTGATGGCTGCCCTCACGGCCGGCTGCGGTGATTCCCCGGGGGATGGCGGAGACACCGGTTCCCTGTCAAGTCATGACGCGGCGCGAATGGAAGCCGCGGATGACACCGCGCTGCCGCTGCTCGCTCGGTCACTGCTCCCAGAAGTGGAGACCCTCACAGGTCTTCCCGCGCGCAAGCCGCTCGCGATCGCACTGCGGACCCGGGAGGAGCTCGAGGCCTACCTGGTCGAGCAGCTGGAAGAGCAGCTTCCCGCGGATCGGCTGGCGGCGGTGCAGCGGACGTACGCGAGACTGGGCCTGGTCCCGGAGGATCTGGAGCTGGACGAGCTGCTGCGCTCGATGCTCCTGGAGCAGGTGGTCGGATACTACGATCCGGTGCGGGACACGCTGTATGTGATGGAAGGCCTCGATCCGGAGCTGGTCGAGCCGGTTCTCGTGCACGAGTTGGCGCATGCCCTGCAGGACCAGTACCAGGATCTGGATTCGCTGATGAGCGCGAACAGGGACCAGAATGACCGGGCTGCGGCCGCCCAGTCGGCGCTCGAGGGGCACGCAACCCTGGTGATGCTGGAGTGGCAGCTCGGGAAGCTGACGGGAGGCGCGATCGGTTTGGATGCGCTTCCAAGCCTCTCGGATCTGCCCGAGGTCGAAATGCTGGAGGCCGCGGGACTCGAGATGCCGGCCCTTGCGTCGGCCCCCAGGGTGATTCGGGAAACCCTGATCTTCCCGTACCTGGGCGGACTCGAATTCGTGCGTCGGGTGAGGGCCGGTCGTGAGTTCGAGCGCTGGCTTCCTCTCGGGACGGAATTGCCGGTTTCCACGGAGCAGGTGATGCACCCGGCAAGAGCGTTCGGTAGTGCGCCTGACGTTCCGGTCGACGTGACGTTTTTCGACTGGCCGCCCAGCGGCTGGAGCGAAGTGCATTCCGACGGACTGGGTGAACTGGAGACGCGGATCTGGCTGGAGGAGTTTCTGGACGATAAGGAGCGTGCGGCGGCGGCCGCCGCCGGCTGGGACGGCGACCGGTACAGTCTCGTCGAGACGCCACGGGGAGAGCTCCTCGTCTGGGTAACGGCATGGGATCGTCCCGCGGAGGCGGACGAATTCGCGGCAGCCGCCGAGCAAGCGGTCCGAGTCCGCTATTCAAGGCACACGAACCGGGCGAGTTCTATCGAACGGAGGATCCTGGCCGGCGTTCCCGTCGTGGTGCTCGTGGATCGGCCGCTCGCGGTGAATGTGTCTCGAGCCGTGCCCGAGATTCGGCTCGCAATCCCGGTTCCGGAACGATGACGCAGCAGGAGTCCGTGCGGGTGGAGATCCCGGGCCGATCCGCATCCGGCTACGACGTGGTGATCGAACGGGGTGGGATCGGGCGGATCGGGGAACTATGCGAGCGACACCTGTCGGCACAAGCTTACGCCCTCATCTCGGACAGCCGCGTCGCTGAGCTGTATGGCCAACGGGCGCTCGAGGGACTGCGCACCACGGGACGGCGTGCCGACGCGTTCATCTTCACCGCCGGCGAATGGAACAAGACGCGCCAGAGCTGGTCAGAGCTCTCTGACGCCATGCTGGCCGAGGGATTCGGTCGCGATGCCGCTGTCGTGGCGCTCGGGGGCGGGGTAACGGGAGATCTCGCCGGGTTCGTAGCTTCCACTTTCAAGCGCGGTGTACCCGTTGTACAGGTCCCGACGACGGTTCTGGCGATGGTCGACAGCTCGGTCGGTGGGAAGACGGGCGTCGATACGCAAGAAGCAAAAAACGCGATCGGGACATTTCACCACCCCTCTCTCGTTCTTGTCGATCCGGAACTTCTCACGACTCTCGCGCCGTTCCAGCGCGTGGCGGGGCTCGCCGAATCGGTAAAGATGGCAGCAATGCGGGACGCGGAGCTCTTCGACTGGATCATGTCTGTCTCGAGTGGGTTGCGGGGAGGCGATCTCGACCGCCTCACGGAACTCGTCGAACGCAGCATTCGACTCAAGGCTGAGGTCATCTCGGCGGATCCGGAGGAACGAGGCCTTCGGGCAATCCTCAATTTCGGCCACACGGCCGGTCATGCGCTCGAGTCCCTTTCGGGCTATTCGATCCTGCACGGCGAGGCGGTCGCCCAGGGGATGCGACTGGAGTCGAGAATGGGTGAACAGCTCGGCTTGAGCGAGAAGGGTACGGCCGCCCGGCTGGACGCCGCACTCGGAGCGTGCGGACTGCCCCTCGAGGTGAATTCCGGGTTTCCTGCGGAATCGATTCTCGACGCCGCCCGTTCCGACAAGAAGGCGCGGGCAGGAATACTGCGCTGGTCCGTGCCGTCCCGCATCGGCTCCCCCGCCAGGTCTCCGGACGACGGATACACGCACGCGATCGAGCGGTCCGAGTGCATCGCGGCGCTGGACTCGGCTTTACGAACTGCCTCCGAAGTGCCAGATTCCGAGGCGTGATGGGAGATCTAGACCACCGAGAGGGACCGCGCCCTTCCGATCCCGGACGGCGCCTTTGTTCCTGACACCGGAATTGCCTGGCATCGCGGCCGTGTTCATGCAGCAGCGCGAACACAGGCCCTCGGAGATCTTTCTCCAATATGGAGACCGGGCGTGGAGCTGGGCGGAAACCGCGTACCAGTCGCACGCACTCGCCTGCTCCCTCCAGGAACTGGGGGTAGAGCGAGGGGACCGGATCGGCCTGAACATGCCGAACTGGCCGGAGTTCGTGCTGGCATTGCTCGCGGCATCTGAACTCGGCGCGACCGTCGTTCCGCTCAACCCCGCGTATTCGCCGCGAGAGCTGCAGTTCGTCCTGCGCAACACGGAGTGCTCGGTCGTGATCACGGCGGAGCGGTTCGCAGGGGTCGAGTATCTCGAGTTGTTCGAAGGGCTTTTCTCCGAGTTACCGGGGCTGCAGTACCTGGTCACGGTCGGAGAGGAAGACCTCTGGTACGACGATCGGATCTTCCAATTCGAAGATCTGGTGTCAGCCGGACGGGGACGGGTATGCAATCCGAATCCGGTAGGGGAGGAAGATCCGGCAGCGATCCTCTACACGGCCGGGGTCTCCCAGAAACAGAAGGGCGTCGTTCTCTCACATTCCAGCCTGCTCGAGACAGCGGCCCGAACCGCCGCCGGGCTCGGTCTGACGGAGAACGATGTCACACTCTGCGCGGTCCCGCTCTTCAACATCTTCGGGCTGGGCACGGCTCTTCTCACCGTCGTGCTGACCGGGGGATCGCTGGTTCTGCAGGAGCAGTTCGACGCCCGTGGACTGATCACGCTCGTCGGTCGTCACCGACCGACGGTGCTGCACGGCGTTCCGACGATGTTCGTGCTGTTGAACAGGGAGTTGCAGAAGGGAACCGTCGACCGTTCATCGCTCTCTTCGCTGCGTACCGGTATCATCGCGGGAGCCCCGGTGGCCCCCGACCTGGTTCGATCGCTCCGCCGCGAGCTGGTTCCGGGGCTGGAGATCGCATACGGCCTCACCGAGACGTCTCCGACCGTGACGATGACAGGTCCGGACGATGGCGAGGCACGTGCCGAGACGGTCGGTCGGCCGATTCCCGACGTCGAGCTGAGAATTCTCGGCGGCGACGATGAGCCGCTCGGCCCGGGTGACACGGGCGAGATCGCGGTACATGGCCCGAACGTCATGCTGGGGTACTTCCGGCAGCCAGCCTCGACGAGGACGGCGCTCACAGCGGACGGATTCCTGAAGACGGGCGATCTGGGTACGATCGACGCCGATGGGTACCTTCGGATCGTCGGCCGCCGGAGCGACGTGATTCTTCGAGGAGGATACAGCGTCCACCCGCGCGAGATCGAGGATTATCTCCGATCGCTGCCGGCGGTACAGGACGCGGTAGTGATCGGTCTGCCGAACGAAGTGCTCGGAGAACTGGTATGCGCCTGCGTGGTGCCGGTCGAGGGAGCGCTGGTGACCGGCGACGAGATTCGCGAGTTGTGCCGGCCGGCGTTGTCGGACTTCAAGCTGCCCGACGTAGTGCAGCTGTTCGACGCGCTGCCCGAGGCTCGGACCGGCCGGGCGCGCAGGCAGGAGTTGGCGGGATTGATGAAGGTGCGACTCGCGGTCCACGGCCAGACTCCGGTCGACGGACGCGAGATTTGAGGAAGAGAGACCCGTCGCATGGTCCCCTCCGGCTCGGCCGGGGGCGAGGTCGACGGGCCTCTCGGCCGCCCCTGAGGGCGGTCCTGTGACTACAGAAAGCAGAACGAGAGGCATGAACGAACATTACACTCACGCGCCGCACAGGCGCTCGGGGGCCGAAGAGCAGTTTTCCAACGCGGCCCTGTTGATCGATTTCGACAATGTTACGATGGGGACCCGGTCCAATCTCGGGCAGGAGCTCCGCAAGCTGCTCAATTCGGACATCATCAAGGGAAAAGTCGCGGTCCAGCGGGCCTACGCAGATTGGCGCCGCTATCCCCAGTACATCGTTTCCCTTTCCGAGTCTTCCATCGACCTGATCTTCGCGCCGGCCTACGGGTCGTCGAAGAAGAACGCGACCGACATCCGTCTCGCGATCGACGCGCTGGAACTCGTCTTCACGCGCCCCGAGATCGGCACCTATATCCTGCTGTCGGGCGACTCCGACTTTTCGAGCCTCGTGCTGAAGCTCAAGGAGTATGGAAAGTACGTGATCGGAGTCGGGATGCAGGAGTCCAGCTCCGATCTCCTCGTCCAGAATTGTGACGAGTATTACAGCTACAACAGCATCTCGGGTCTCACGAGCGCGGCGGACGGTCCGACCGAGAAGCACGATCCCTGGGTGCTGGCCGGTCGCACGATCCTGAAGATGAAGGAACGCAAGGATGTGATGCGTTCAGACCGGTTCAAGCAGGTCATGCTCGAGCTCGATCCCTCGTTCGACGAGAAGGAGATCGGATTCAGCAAGTTCAACCGGTTCCTGTCAGAGGCGGCCTCACGCGGTATTCTGTCGCTCGAGAAGGCGGCCAACGGCCAGTACGAGGTGGCTGCGGGATCGCGCGCGAAGTCCGTCGCTTCCGGCGACGGCGCGGCCGACGCGGCCGACGCGGAGGTCGACTCCGCAGAGCCGGCACGGGTACCGGAGAAACGCTCGAGATCCCGCTCTCGCAGCAACCGACGCACGACGGACCGCAAGTCGACGTCCACCACGCAGGCTCCACCGGCGGCGGAAGAGGCGCCGGATGTCGATGCCGACAGACTGCGCGGCGCTTACGACCTTCTCGCCGAGGTCACAGCCGCACTCGCGAGCCCGGGCAATCCGGTCCGCGATTCCGAGGTGAAGCGCCGGATGCTGGAGAAGGAGAGGAAGTTCGACGAGGCCGCGCTGGGCTTCAGCAAGTTCAGTCGATTTCTCCGGCAGGCGCACGACGAGGGAATCGTGGACCTCGAACGGGGCCCCGAGGGCAACTACCTGGTCTCGCCGAACGAGGAGGGACCGGTAGTCGCCGCCCCCGCCGCCGGATCGGAGTCGAGAACGTCCCGGCGATGCGAGTGCGGACTCGAAACGGCGGACCGCACCCGAGGCGGAACCTGCCGACCCGACGCTTGCCTCGCAGCCGGTCTCCCGGGAAGCAGCCGAACCCGGGCCGAGTGGCGAGACGCAGGAGAGTGCGAAGGCCTCCGGGTCCGCCGGCTCGAAGGAGCCGAGCTCCGCGCCCGAGACGCGACGCTCGGTCGGCATGGGACGGTTCCGCCGCGGATCGCGCAGCAAGGGGTCGACTTCAGCGGGCGGGTCCGGGACATCGACTCAGAAGAAGGTGGTTCCTGGCCCGGTAGAGGATCAGCAGCCCAGCCCGACTTCGGCGAAGGAGAAGCCCCGGAGCGAGCCATCCGGTCGTGGCAGGACACGGTCGCCCCGCAGGTCGACCGCCGATACGAGCGGAGAAACGGCCCGATTCCGTTCGGAGATCGAAGCGATGTCGCGCAACTACCCCGGAGTCGGACGAAGAACCGCGGAGGTCCTCTACAGCGAGTTCGGCGACAGAGTGTTCGAGGTGATCGACTCCCAGCCGGACAGGGTCCGCGCCGTACTCCCGGAGCACCGGGCCAAGGCCGTTCTGGCGGGTCGGAAGGCGGAGCTGGGAGACTGACAGGGAGGTAGCGGAGCCTCACGGCGAGGCCCGGGGGATCCGATGCCGGATCGAAGCCATGGGGCCCGCGAAGGACCTTCCTCGCGGGCCCTCGCTCCGGGGTTCTTCGCCAGGCCTGCCGTCGAACTGGCCCCGGAACTGCTGGGCATGTTCCTCGTCCGCTCGACGGACCGGGGCATCACCTCGGGCCGGATCGTGGAGACGGAAGCGTACCCGGGCCCCGAGGACCCGGCTTCCCACGCCGCGCGTCGGATCGGCCGGACCCGCCGGAACGATCCTCTCTTCGGGCCTCCCGGAACCGCATACGTGCACTGCAACTACGGCGTTCACTGGTGCTTCAACGTCGTCGCGGCCCGAACCGGGAAACCGGAGGGAGTCCTGGTCCGGGCGGTGGAACCGGTGCTCGGAATTGAGCTGATGAGGGAACGGCGCGGCCGGGAGGAGCTGACCAATGGTCCCGGCCGACTCGGCGAGGCGTTCGCGCTGGGGCCGGAGCTCAATGGACTCCCGCTGGATCGGCCGCCGATCTGGCTCGAGGCCGGAGATCCCGTGCCGCGGGCGGACCGTGCTTGCACGCCCCGCATCGGGATCCGCAGGGCCGCCGATCGTCCATGGCGCTGGTACGATTCACGTAGCGAGTGGATCTCCCGACGCTGAGCCGCGATCGACAGGCCCGATTTGACGGGGCCGCTTCCGCGGCATTTCTTGTGGCCGGGCGGTCCCGAATCGGAGAGACCGCGCGGCGCTGATCGGAGGCGGAGATCGAATACGGAGCGTTGTCCCTGTTGCCGCCGTTGTTGGCGATCGGACTCGCCATCTGGACGAGACAGGTCTACCTGTCGCTGGCCGCCGGCATCTGGCTGGGCTGGACGATTCTATCCGGGTGGAATCCATTCGCCGGTACGGCGGCATCGATTGACGCGGTCGTGGATACCGTCGTCGATCCCGGGAATGCAAGAGTGCTTCTGTTCACCTTCGCGATCGGAGCGTTGATCGCCCTCGTCGAGGCCAATGGAGGCGTCCGGGGATTCGTGGAATGGGTCGAGCACCGACGCTGGGTCACCAACGGACGGCGCGCGCAGATCCTGGCCTGGACGATCGGCGTCGTGATCTTCATCGAATCGAACATCACGGTACTCGTAGCCGGTTCCATCTGTCGTCCGCTGTTCGATCGGTTTCGGGTATCTCGGGAGAAGCTCGCCTACCTGATCGATTCGACGTCGGCGCCGGTGTGCATCCTGATTCCATTCAACGCCTGGGGTGCCTATATCCTCAGTCTGCTCGCCGGACTCGGGGTCGAGAATGCGGTGCCGGTTCTGGTCGCTTCCATTCCGCTGAACCTGTATGCGATCACAGCCCTTCTGCTGGCCGGCTTCAGCGCGTTGCGCGGGCTCGACATTGGCCCGATGGCGGCTGCGCAGGCTCGAACGGAAGCGGGTGAGCTTCACTGGGAGCACACGGTCGCGATCGCCGATCCCGAACAGCTCGCACCAGCGCCGAGGGACGGGATTCCGCTGCGACCGATCAACATGATTCTGCCGATCGCTTCCATGGTCCTGATGATGCCGATTGCCATGTACATCACGGGCGACGGCGATCTGATGGCGGGTTCCGGCTCGGTGTCCGTGCTCTGGGCGGTGCTGGCCGGTGTCGCCGTCGCCTCCCTTCTCTCGCTGGCGCAGAAGCTGCTCAATCTCGAGGAGCTCGGCACGGTAGGAGTGCGGGGCGCAGGAGGGCTTACCGGCATGGCGCTGGTGCTGCTTCTCGCCCTCACGCTGGGAGCCGTGACGCAGGAGCTCGGAACGGGGGACTACGTGGCCGGAATCGTGGGTGGTCGAGTTCCGATCTTCCTGCTGGTCCCCCTTGTGTTCCTGGTGGCGGCCGGCATCGCATTTTCGACCGGCAGCAGCTGGGGCACCTTCGCGATCATGCTGCCCATCGCCGTGCCGATCGCCACCGCCCTGGGGCTGCCCGTGACCGCGTTCGTCGCAGCATCTCTCTCCGGCGGCGTATTCGGGGACCATTGCAGCCCGATCAGCGATACGACGATCGTATCGTCCCTGGCTTCCGCCTCGGATCACATCGAGCATGTCCGCACTCAGCTGCCCTATGCGTTGCTGGCGGGTTCCGTGGCAGCGATCGGTTTCGCGATCGTCGGAGCGTGGCTCTCGCTGGCGTGAGCCGCGTTGCTGGGCCCTCCGAGGGGCCGTATCTTCCGCTTCGGAAAGGTCGAGGATAAGTGATTGAGCCAACACTTGGGTTTGATCGCTTCCGATCTCTCGACGGACGTCACGCCCCGCGAGGGGAAGGCGAAGCACCGGGAGGAAGAGCGAAAGGTTCCGAAAGGGCCTCAATCGACCCCCTCACCTTACCGCATGGGGTGATCCTTCTGGATCGCCCCATTTTTTTGAGCCGGGTTTCGGGCCGGGAAGCGAACAGGAGCCAGGATGCCGATCGCACACATTACCCGTCGCGTACACTTCAGCGCGGGACACCGTCTTCACAATCCCTCGTTCGACGACGAACGGAATCGCGCCATCTACGGGCTATGCAACAATCCCAACGGCCATGGACACAACTACGATCTCGAGGTGACGGTATCGGGAGAGGTCGATCCGGAAACCGGTTTCGTCATGGACCTGAAGCGTCTGAAGGCCCTGCTCGGCGAGCAGGTGCTCGAAGACCTCGATCATGCGAATCTCAACATGGACGTGGAATGGCTCGAGGGCGTGATCCCGACGACCGAGAACCTGGCGGTCGCGATCTGGCGTCGACTCGACGGACGACTCGGTGACGTGACGCTGGAGTGCGTGAAGATCTGGGAAACGGAACGCAACATGGTGGAATACAGGGGAGAATGAGCCCCGGGAGAGGCCGATGACGGAGCGAAGGACGGAGACGGAGATCGATCTCGGAGCGGCCAGCTACGAAGACCTCGTCCGAGAGCAGTTGCGCCGCCTGGGAGAGGATCCCTCGCGACCGGGGCTTCAGGATACGCCGCGCCGGGTGGCGGCGGCCATGAAGTGGCTCACGAGGGGGTATCGGTCCAGCGCGGAAGAGGCCATCGGCTCCGGGGTTTTCGTCGAGGAGCACGACAACATGATCCTCGTGAAGGACATCGAGGTCTACTCTCTCTGCGAGCACCACATGCTGCCGTTCTTCGGCAAGGCGCACGTGGCTTACATTCCCGAGGGCCGACTGCTCGGCCTGAGCAAGATACCGCGCGTCGTGGAGGTGTTCGCACGTCGGCTGCAGGTACAGGAGCGACTGACGGATCAGATCGCGGACGCGATCCAGGAGGCGCTCCGGCCGGATGGTGTGGGGGTCGTGATCGAGGCCTATCACCTCTGCATGATGATGCGCGGGGTCGAGAAGCAGAACAGCAAGACGATCACCTCCTCGGTTCGCGGCAGGTTCCGATCGGACATCCGTACTCGTGAGGAGTTTCTGCGGCTCGTCTCGGCCTCCCATTCGCTGGCCTGAGCGGCCCGACGTCACGGTGCTGCTGGATCTCTCCGAGTCGCTCGTCTGTCCCCGCTGTGGCCCGCCGCAGGCGCTGATCGTGCTGGTCGAAAGGATGAGCGGTCGGCGAATCTCGGCGGGTCGACTGGATTGCCCCGCCTGCGAGGCGAGATTCCCCCTCCAGGCCGGTGTACTCGACTTCCGGGACCCGTCGGCCCGGGTGCCCAGCCCGAAGGAGGGCTCCGAAGCCGGGCCCGTCGATTCCCCGCCCGGCGCGTTGCGGACCGACGATTCGACCATCATCGCCGCCCTTCTCGGGATTCGGGAGGGCCGCGGGTTGCTGGTGGTCGGTCCCGGCCTCTGGGAGTCCGCTCCGCGGGTCGCCGAGCTGTCGGGCGGATGCGAGGTTCTGCGCCTCGAGGGTCGCCCGGCCGAATCCGATCCGGATGTCGCGGTTCGCGTCCCCGGCGGAGCCGATGCCGGAACGGTGACTTCACTCCGGGGAATATCCGGGGACGCGGTTCCGCTTCTCGCGGCTCGGGCGATGGGTGTCGCGCTCGCGGCGGGTGAGGCCCGGGAGATCGACGAGGCGGCCCGTATTCTGTCACCCGGTGGCAGGCTGGTGATCCTCCGACCCGAATCTCCCGCTACCCTGCTCACGGGGGATCCTCGATTCGAACCGATCGCCCGGGACGAGCGCGCGGTCGTCGCGCGTCGGACCTGAGCCGGCCACGGGCATGCGGGGACAGTCAGGCGGCTCGTTGCCACCGCCGGCGGCGGTTCCTAACTTCCGGCCATACGCCGCCGGACCCCTGATGCCATCCTGACAGCGGACGGGACGAGGGAATGCGCCTACAGACGCGAGCATTCGCCGCCGCGAGCGGACTCCTCACGGGGACCGTCGTCCTGTTGTGGACACTGCTTCTCATACCGGCGGGAGCGGCCGGTTCGGCGCCGGTGCTTCCGCGCGCCATCCTGTTCGGCTGGAACGTCAGTGTGGCCGGCGCCTTCATCGGGGCCATGTGGGCGTTCGCCTGGGGGTTTCTGCTCGGCGCCGCTTTCGCCTTCGCCTACAACATCGTGCTGGTTCCACCCGCCCCGCCGCCGTTCGACTGGAACGACGAGATCGAAGGGGAGGGCTGACCGGTGCCCTGGTGGAGTTTTCTCACGGCAAACCGGGAACGCGAGCCGGCGACGCCCGACTACTACCTCGAGGGTCTCGACCTCGCGAGTCAGGAACGGTTTCACGAGGCCCTGACCTCGCTTCGCCTCGCGCTTCGAGAGCGCCCCGGTGACGTGGCGACGCTCGAGCAGATGGCGGTCGTGTACACGAAGATGGGCATGACCGACGAAGCCATCAAAATGTACCAGCGGGCGCTCGAGAAAATGCCGCGAAGTGCGGGCGCCCACTACGGACTGGCCTTCCTGTATCTGAATCGCGGTCGCGCCACCGAGGCGGCACAGCACCTCGAGGCGTTCCTCGCGAGCGGTCCGGAGATGCCGGAGGCGGAGCGCCACGTCGCCCATGCGCGCGCCACGCTGGCAGCTCTGAACGCGGAGTCGGACGAGGCGCCGATTGAGGACTGAAGTGAACGTGGCGCCCGTCACGTCTCCTTCCGGGCGGGCCCTGCAATCGGGAACACTGGTCGACGTCTATTTCGACGGAGCCCAGCGCAGCGCCGCCGAGATCGCCATGCTCAGACGGCGGCCGGAGGGCGGTTGGCAGGAGTACCGCAGGGACGAAGTCACCGACCGGATTCGACAGATTTCGCTGGGACTCCTGGACGTCGGCATCGAACGCGGCGACCGGGTGGCGATCATGGCCCACACGGGAATGGATTGGGCCATGGCCGACTGGGCCACCCTCCTCGCCGGCGCCGTGGTCGTCACCGTCTATCCGACCCTGCCTCCCGAGCAGATCGCCTTCATCCTGCGCGACTCCGGGGCACGGCTGCTGTTCGCGGGCGATCGGGAGCTGCTCGGCAAGCTTGCGGAGGTACGCGACCAGGTCCCTGAAGTCACCACGGCCGTCCTGTTCGATTCCCCGGCTGTCGACCTCCCGGGGCTCACGGTCCTGTCGCTGGATGATCTCGCCGGCCGCGGTGAGTCGGCCGTCCGGCGGGCGGGAACCTGGGAGAGTGACGCGAAGAGGACTCAGCCGTCCGATCTCGCCACGCTGATCTATACCTCCGGAACCACGGGATCTCCGAAGGGCGTCATGCTCACGCATGCCAACCTGCACGCGAACACCTATCAGTGCATGGCCTGTCTCCCGATCGGGCCTTCGGACCGGATTCTCAGCTGGCTGCCCCTCTCGCACGCCTTCGAAAGGACGGCCGGACATTTTCTCATGTGGGCAGCGGGTGCCCAGATCGCCTACACGGAAGGTGTCGATTTCGTCGCCCGCGACATGACGGAGGTACACCCGACGATCATGACGGGCGTGCCCCGCCTCTTCGAGAAATTCTACGATGCGGTGGTCGAGGCCGTAGAGGCCGGAGGACCGACGAAGAAGGCGGGATTCCGACTCGCGAAGTGGTTCGGCGATCTCCATGCCGAGAAGAAGCTCGCGGGAGAGCAACCCGGCGCCCTCCTTACGGCGGCGTTCCGACTGTCGGACCGGATCGTGTTCTCGAAGCTGCGCGAGCGCACCGGGGGAAGGATCCGCTTCTTCGTCAGCGGCGCGGCCCCCCTCTCGCCCGAAATCGCGAGGTTCTTCTATTCGGGAGATCTCGTCATCCTCGAGGGGTACGGTCTTACGGAGTCCTCTCCCGTAACCAACGTGAACCCTCCGGAAGACATCAGGTTCGGCACGGTCGGACCGCCGATACCGGGGACCCGAATCCGGATCGCCGACGATGGAGAGATTCTGATGAAGGGTCCTCAGATCATGAAAGGGTATTTCGGAGACGCCGCAGCCACGAAGAATGCGATCGACGCGGATGGCTGGCTGCATTCCGGGGACATCGGACACCTGGACGACGACGGCTATCTGACCATCACCGACCGGAAGAAGAATCTCATCGTCACGGCCGCCGGGAAGAACATCGCTCCGCAACCGATCGAGGAGCGGATCGCAAGGTCACCCTTCGTGGAGCAGGTGGTGATCCTCGGAGACAAGCGAAAATTCCCGATCATGCTCGTCGTGCCCAGCTTTCAGGCCTATCGGGTCGCACTTCCGGGCAAGATCGTGAAGGAGAGCGACCGCCATCAGTACCGGGACAACCGGGGTCTGCGAGAGCTGATCGAGTCGGACATCGCTCCCCGGATCGCCGGTCTCGCGAGATACGAGCGACCGAAGCGAACCCTGATCGTGACCGACACTTTCAGCGTCTCCAACGGCATGTTGACGCCCACCCTCAAGATCAAGCGGAGGGAGATCGCAGCGCGCTACGCCGACCGGATCGACCAGTTGTACGCCGAGGCGGAGGCCGATGCGACCCGGAGTTGACCAGGGATCGGACGATGGGGAGCGAGATGGTGTGATCGCAGTCTTCCTCACGGGGCCGACACGAGAACAGCTCGAGGAATTGGCGGCGCACCTGGTAGAAGAGAAACTCGCCGCATGCGTAAATATTGTCCCTCAGATCACCTCCGTGTATCGCTGGCGCGACCGGGTGGAGCGGGAGACCGAGTCGTTGGCGATCGTGAAGACGGTGGCCGCGCTGCTTCCAGACCTCGAGGCCCGCGTGCGTGAGCTGCACTCCTACGATCTCCCCGAGGTACTGGCGCTGGAATCGGCCGGCGGAAGCCGGGCATACCTGGAATGGGTCATGGACTCCGTTGAATCGAGGAGCGGTGATGGGGCGGCGTAGCGGCAGACGGAGGAAGCGACCCGCGAAAGAAAGAGAGGGGCAGGGGGAAATGCCGTCGCGAGCGGCCTCCGCGGAAGTAGACCGGGAGGCGAGCCTCTTCGACCTCGTTCCGGAAGAAGATGCCGCGGAGGTGGAACTCGAGACGGAGCCCGAGCCGGAGATCGACGGTGCCTTGGAGCTGGAGGCCGAGGTCGACTCCGAACCGGAAGCCGATCCCGCTCCTGATACGGAGAAACCAGCGGGGTCGGAGCCCGGGGTGCCGCCGCCGTCCGCCGGGCATCGCCTCGAACCGACCGGGAACGGTGATCCCGAGCTTCAGTTCCAGGAGGGAAAACGGCTTGCCGAAGCCGGTCGCCTGGAGGAGGCGGCGGAGCGCTACCTCGCGGTCCTCGAGCTGGACCCCGGGCACCTGCGGGCACTCAATAACCTCGGGCTGGCCTTCGACCGTCTGGGACGGAGCGAGGAGGCACTGGAGAAATACAGGGCCGCACTGAGCCTCGAGCCGGAGAATCCGCAATTGCTCAGCAACATCGGCGCCGTTCTCGGTGCGCTCGGGCGCTACGCGGAGGCCGAGACCGAACTGCGACACGCCTTGCGGCTCGCTCCCGAGAGTCCCGACGTGCACCAGAACCTCGGCCTCGTCTTGTACCGGAAGGGCCTCTATTCAGCTGCGATCGAATCGTTCCGGAAAGTATCCGACCTGGATCCGTCCAGCGCATCCGCTCATTTCTATCTCGGAGATTGCGCGAACCGGATCGGCAGGACGGAGGACGCCGTGGCGGCTCTCGAGAAGACGATCGAACTGGAGCCGGGCAACGTCAGGGCATACCGTACTCTCGGAATGCTGTTCGACCGGATGCGTCAGCCGGAGCGTGCCGCGGAGATGTATCGTCGCTCGCGTGAAGTTCCCGACGATCAACGCGAGCCGGGCCGCCCGGGCTGAATCCGGCGCACGACCTCAGCCGAGGAGGTGCCGGACGAGGACGAGCAGAAGTCCGATTCCCGCGCCGAGCAGGTAGCCCAGGCGGACGATGAGGTTCAACTCCTTCTGCGTCACGGAACGGATCAACCGCTCGAGTTCCTGCAGTGGAAAGGCGACGATCTTCTCCTCGACGCGCTCGGCGACCCGCACGTTCGCCGCCACTTCCGGGATCTTCGCGGAGATCCACTCCCACACGGGTGCGACCAGCGCCCCCGCCAGACGCTCTGCCGCACCCTCGCGGGCGAAATGCCCCAGTGATCCGAGGGGCATGGCCAGGAGCCGGTCCACCGTCCCGGAACGCAGTCGTTCGTACAGAGACCTGCCGGCGTCCGAGCCGAGCATTCCCTCCAGCCAGCCCCCGATACGGTGGGCGGGAACCAGTCGAGCGACATCCGCCCAGCTCCGATCGCCCGCCTTGAGCACTGCCGTCTCTCCCCGATCGAGCAGGAATCCCCTCACTTCCGGGTCGCGTGCCGCGTCCGTGATCCATACCGTGAGCGACGCCAGAGCGTCCTGCACGCGTTGGTCCTCCGTATTGCCGAGAACCTCGATCACCGGCCGGCGCAGAAAGTCGACGATCGCCTCGTTGACGCTGCGAGCCATCGCGTCCTGGACTTCCCCCTCCTGAAGGAGGTTGCCGACACGGTCTGCACCCTCGGCCTCGAGGGTGTCGATCACCCGGTCGACCGTGTCCTCCGTGATGATCAGCTTCGCCACGACACGCTGATGGAACCGCAGGTCCTGCATGAAACGCTCGAGCAGTTCGTGCACCCAGCGCTCGATCCTCCCGCGGGCCTGGGGATCTTCGAGGAGCCGTCCCAGACGCTCCATGGCGATCGGGAGATAGTCGGCGATGGCGTGCTCCGTCGCGGCGACGAGTCCCGAGGGCAACAGCTCTTCGAATGAACGCCCAGGAACCAGGATTCGGGCCGCCACGCGCTCCAGATGTCCCCGAACGGCGGTCGAGAAGGAGTCCGACTCGACGACCTTTGCCAGCCATTCGTCAGAGCGGGCTCTGAGCTCGGAGAGCCGCTCGGGTCCGAGCGAGTCGGCCAGAGATTCGTCTTCCAGCGCATCGGCCACGGTGGCCACCACTCGCGCCGCATCGTCGGCGAACGCCTCCGAACCCACACTGGCGACGACCCGATCGCGGACGCTGTCCAGCAGCATCTCCAGGATCCGGCGCACTTCCAACAACGCGCTTTCGGGGAGCAGTTCGGAGATCGAGGGCTTCTCACCTTCGAGAAGTTCTCCGAGCAGAATCCGCAGCTGCAGCTCGAAGGTCTCGCGCAGCCGCTCGTCCTGCAGCTCCGCAGCCACGTCGGCCGGGGTGAGCAACTTCGTGCCGATCGTGTTCCCGATCGTGCGCGCGAGGCGTTCGCGATTCTTGGGGACGGCGCCCTGAAGCCACCCTACGCGGCGGCCGAAGAGCTCGGGAGACTCGTAGGGATGGAACAGCATGAGGATCGCGACCCGGTTGGTCACACCGCCGGCCAGCGCACCGAACAGCACGGTGATGGCATCGCGCAGAAGTTCGGTGGCGGCCGGACTCACGGCCCGCGTTCCTCCAGGCCGATCCCCGACATCGACCGGCGCTGGTCCGCGAATCCGATCGAACCCGCCGCCCGGTAAAGCCGGAAGCCCGGACCCGCCTGGGGCAATGCATCGAGCAGCGGAGAGGTGCCCGAGAGCTCACCGAATATTCCCGCATCGGGAACCTCGAACGACCAGGAGCCCGGCGGGCCCGCGGAGCCTGGCAGATCGACCAGGACCGCGTCCGACCAGTCGAGCCGGATCCCGTCGATCCACGCCCAGACCGTCGCCGGCGCATCGGGGAATGCCCGATCGCGCAGGATGACGAGCCCATTCCCCAACGTGTCGGAGAGGACGAACGCCTGCAGGACCCGCTCGCCCGGGTCCTCGCTGAGCAGCCGGGCTCGCCGTCGCCGCAGCAGCCAGCCGCTCTCGAGGCGGCCGCCAGCCTGGAGGTCGGCGATCCGCAGGGATTCCCTCTGCCCCGTCGATCCGCTCCAGGTGCTGAGCTCCTCCATCGCGTCCAGACGAACTTCTCCCCCTTCGAGACCGAGCCTGAGGGAGGAAAGCTGCCCTCCATCCTCCACCGAGAGACGCAGCGGACCGGCCGGCACCACTCGCCAGGCAGCGCGGGGGACGGGGATCGAATCCTGAACGGCGAGTACCGGGGTCCAGCTGCCGGAGCCCGGAATCCAGCCCCTGTAATCCATGCGAAGCCGACCGGGCTCGGTCCGGTTTTCCAGTCTCAGGTGAAGAAGCGCCGGTTCGGAACCGAAGCCAACGAAGGTCAGCGAAGTGTGATAGAGCGCCTCGAGCGCCGCCGATGTCGAATCCCGGCTACCCGCTTCCGATGCCTCTTCGACGGGCGTCGATTCCGGCGTTCCGCAGGACGAGGTCTGCATCACGAAGAAGCCGGCCAGAAGAAGCCGGGAAAGCTTGCCGCAGGCGAATCGGATTCCGGTCATAACGCCGAAAGGTACGGGCGATCGGCGGGTCTGTCACCGATCCTCGGGTCCCGATAACTTTCCGGGCCCTGTTTTCCGGTCTCCAGCAGTCGGCGGACTCATGCAGCTCTATACGAAGATCTCGATCGCCCTGGTTGCGGGCGCGGTGGCCGGACTCGTCGCCAACCTCTTCGACCTCGATCTCCTCCGCACCGTGCTCGTGGCCATCGAACCAGTCGGGAACGCGTGGATCCGGCTGATCACGATGGTCGTGGTCCCGCTCGTATTCGCGAGCCTCGTCGTGGGAACGGCGAGCCTCGGGGACATCACGAAGCTCGGTCGGATCGGTGGCAAGACCGTCCTCTACTATCTTTGCACGACGGCGATCGCGGTGACCATAGGCCTGGTCCTGTCCAACCTCATCCGTCCGGGGAGCCGACTCGACCCGGAGGCGCTGGAAGGCCTGCGCTCGACCTACATGGCGGAAGGGGCGAGCCGGGTGGAGCTGGCCCGGGACGCGCCCAGCCTGGTCGAAATCCTGCTGAACATGATTCCGCGGAATCCGATCGAGGCGCTGGCTTCGGGCGATATGCTGCCGATCATCTTCTTCGCGATCTTCTTCGGGGCGGCCCTGTCGGCTCTGCCGGCGGAGCGCAGGGAGCACGTGATCGGCTTCTTCGACGGGGTGAACGAAGCCGCCATGGTCATGATCCACTGGATCATGCGTCTCGCCCCGTATGCGGTCTTCGCGCTGATCGGTGCCGTGATCGCGCGCTTCGGACTCGGCGTGCTGCAGAGTCTGCTCGTGTACAGCCTCGTGGTGCTTCTCGGCCTGGTCCTGCACGTTGCCTTCACCTACACGTCGGCGCTCCGGTTCCTCGCCCGTCGCACGCCGCGGGAGTTCTTCCGGAAGATCAGGGAAGCGCAGCTGATCGCCTTCTCGACATCGAGTTCCAACGCCACACTCCCGGTCAGCATGGAGGTGGCCGAGGAGAAGCTGGAGATCGAGAAGGAGGTCGCGAGCTTCGTACTTCCCCTCGGCGCCACGATCAACATGGACGGAACGGCGCTCTACCAGGCTGTCGCCACCATGTTCATCGCGCAGGTTCTCGTCGGAGATATCTCCTTCACGGCGCAATTCGGCATCGTACTGACGGCGACGCTGGCCTCGATCGGGGCGGCGGGCGTGCCCTCGGCGGGGATCATCATTCTGGTGGTCGTTCTCGAACAGGCGCTGGCCGGTACGGGCGTGGATCCCGCAGCCGGCATCGCCCTCGTGCTCGGCGTGGATCGGATCCTCGACATGTGCCGGACGACCGTGAATGTCACGGGAGACCTGACGGCCGCGGCCGTGATCGAGCGGTCGGAATACGACTACGCTCTGAAGCACGGAAGTTGATCGGACGATCAGCTTCCGACCCGGGTCTCCCGGCCCAGCATCCGGTCGAGCCTGGCGATGATCTCCTGAACACGCCGTCGGTTGCCCCCCGGAAAACCGATTCCCGGACGTGTCCAGGATCGCACATCGACCCGTGTCAGGGCGTTCTCGTCGAGTCGTACCCACACCGTGATGTGACAGGTCTGCCGGGACAACCAGGAGCGGCAGACGGCCGTCAGGAGGCCCAGCTCCTCGTCGGAATGGACCACGGACCAGAGGCGCCGCCTTTCGATTTCCTCGTGCAGGGCATCCCAGACCCGGGCGTACGGGGCCGCGTATATCCGGCCCTCGGGGGACTCGGGCCGTCGGGTGTCGATCGTTTCGGTTTCGGAGCCGCCGGATCTCGCTGGTGATTCCACGTTCTTCTAGTCGGTCGGGTGAGCCATCGCCGGGGTGGATCTCCTCCGCGGGACGTGGTCGTGCCGGCGCCCGAATCAGTTGCCGGGTCCCGACGCTCTCCATACGTTCCCGCCATTCGTCTTCCCCTCCATCTGAACGCCCGTGAGCGCCGCATGCAAGCCATTCTTCCGCTGGCCGGTAAAGGGACGCGACTTCGCCCGCACACGCACACGACCCCCAAGCCGCTGCTTCGTGTCGGAAACCGAACCGTGCTCGATCGCGTTCTGGATCTTCTCGAGGGGGCGGGAGTCGATGAAGTCATCGGGATCATGGGCCACCTGTCCGGCCGCATCGAGGAGCATCTGGCGGCAGAGCACCCGGAGCTGGGCTTCATTCCCGTCATGCAGACGCAGCAACTGGGTACCGCGGATGCCATCCGCCTCGCCGAGCCCCATGTCGATGGTCCGGTCCTGATCGTATTCGTCGACACGTTGTTCCAGGCCGACATGGAGTTGATTCGGAGACGGGCGGACGTGGACGGCATCGTCTGGGCGAAGGAGGTGGAAGACTACCAGCGATTCGGCGTGATCGTCCACGACGAGGACGGCTACATGAAGGAGATCATCGAGAAGCCCTCCGAGCCGATCTCACGACTGGCCAACATCGGACTTTACTACATCCGGAACGTGGATCTCCTCTTCGAGGGGATTCACCACGTGATGCGGCAGCCTCCGAAACTCGGGGAGTACTTCCTCACGGACGCTTTCCAGTACATGATCGACAACGGAGGCAAGTTGCTGACCGCTGAGGTCTCGGAATGGTGGGACTGCGGAAAGCCGGAGACTCTGATCGAAACGAACCTCCGGGTGCTCACGGAGGAGGCGATGGCGCCGCCTGTCGTCGGTCCGGGGGTCACCTTCGTGGAACCCGTCCGCATCGGCGAGGGCGTGACGCTGGAGGAGTCGATGATCGGTCCGAACGTCAGCATCGCACACGGCACGACCATCCGTCGGTCTCGCCTGCGAGACTCGATCATCGGCACCGGAAGCGAGATCCTCGACTGCGACCTCTCGCAGTCCCTGGTCGGCGATCACGTCGTGGCCTCCGGTGTCCTCGGAACCGTGTCGCTGGGCGATCACAGTGAGGTACGAGGAGAGTCGAGGTGACGTCCCGTCGGATTCTCTCGCTCACGCTCGTGTTCTGCGGTCTCGGGCTCGCGTTTTCGGGATTCAGCTTCGCTGCTCTGGGGCGCGGTGGCACGGCGGCGCTCGCCGGACTCGGCGGGCTGTTGCTCGCGACTGCCGGCGTCGCGGCACTTCCCCGGCCTGTGCGACCCCCGGTGGTCGGTTGGAACCCGGGGTCGGATTCGCCGGCGGATGATCCTCCCGGCAGCTCCTGAGAGCTCGGGCCCATCTCGAGCGGCGATGAATCCTGCATTCGCGTGGGCGTCGAGACTGCTTCACCCCGCCCTCGCGCTCCTGCTGCTGCCGGGTGCCCTGGGAGCGCAGGCATCGGACGCGACGGGATCCACCGCGAGTCAGGAGATGGAGAGCGATCGAACCCGATTCTCATCCTTCGACGTCGGGTTCGGCGTGGTCCTTCCCGAGGAGGGACAGGTCGGGATCTCCTACGGCGTGGGGGTGGACGTCGCCAATCTGCTCATCCGGAAGACTTCGATCCGGTTCGGGTATCGATTCTGGACCTCGGAGGATCGGCTGCCGGACGGCCGGCTGGTGGACCTCGACGACTCGATTCTCAGCCTCATGCTCAAGAAGAGCTTTTCGCTCGGCCGGCTCGAGGGGTATGGCGCCGTGGGGCCCGGTGGGCACTTCATCTCCGCCCGTTTCAGCGATTTCGTCGGTGAGCGGGA
>JARRPS010000016.1:0-1499 GCA_037382625.1 Gemmatimonadota bacterium
GCGCGGCGAGCGGATCGTGGCCGAGTTCATCGAGATTCTCGAGAGCTACGTCGATCGGCGGTTCGGGGTGGAGGAGCCGGTCGCGACCTGAACGGGCCAGTGCATCAGGCGGGGTCGAAACGCTCCACGCCCTCGAACACGGCCCGATCGAGCGAGCCCATCGCGGCGAGGTGGCGGAGCATCGCCAATCGCTCGCGCAGAAAGAGGATGAGCAGTCCACCCGAGGGACGTCGCTCGCCTGCCACCACCACTTCCCACGCCGTTCGTGCTCCCGCTTCGACCGCATCCGATGTGCGCCCGAGCTGACGGAGCAGACTCGCTCTCCGCTCCTGCAGGAATGGCACGCCGGGCCGGACGGCGATCGTGTGGCTGGAGCACACGGTCTGTGGAGCGAGATCGATCGCTCGCTCGAGTGACTCCAGATAGAGTCCGAAGCTGTCCTCGTCCGGGTTCGAAATCCGGAGCGGAGACTTCCACTTGAGCAGGAACTGGTCAGCCGACAGCAGCAGGCGGTCTGCTTCGTGGAAGAGCATCAGGTGGCCCGGAGCGTGTCCCTCGGCGAGCACCCAGCGCCAGTCCTCGCACCCGGGCAGCCGTCCCTCTTCGCCCGCGACCGGATCGGTGACGGGCACCTCCGCCAGCGGCGCCCCGGCGACCGGCTCGGTTTCGGGCGCGAGCTCCTCGGCCACGACAGCCGGAACCCCCATTCGCCGCAGTGCGTCCCGGCCCCGGCTCGATATCGGAGCTCGGTTCCGCATCTCGTCCACTGCGTGCTCGTGAGCGAGCAGACGACTCGGTCTCCAGCGGAGCAGTCCCCCCGCGTGATCGAGGTGAGTATGGGAGAGCACCACACCCTGCGTATCTCCCGGTGCCAGTCCGATCCCCGCGAGCCCCGCCAGCAACGCCGCTGTCGATTCGGACATATCGGCGCCGGCATCCAGCAGCCACGGGGAAACACCGGTCGAGGCCTCCAGCAGGAAGACCGAGGTGACGCCGGGAACGAACGGATCAGGGAGGGGAAGCCGCACGCAATGCCGGGAGAGTCGCTCGGCTGGCCCGTCGGGATCGAGTCTATGCATGTCTACGCCGACGGATCGGAGTCGCTCCTGCGTGTCGAAGCGCTCGGACGGAGTCGGCCAGGGCACGGATCAGTGGCGTCGGCCCGAGCTCGCGGTCATCCACGCGGGTGACGACCTCGACGCCCCGCACGGAGTTCGTGAGCAGGGCTCCCTGGCCGCTCAGCAGGTCCCCGGGCGTCCACTCTCCCACTTCGACTTCGATGCCGATTTCGGCCGCCGCCTCCACGACCCGCTCCCGTACCACGCCCGGATACAGGGGAAGAACGTCGGCCGGAGTTCGCAGTCGCCCATCCTGCTCGAAGAACAGGTTGGAGGCCGCGCCTTCCGTGATCCGGCCCCCATGCATCCGCACGACCTCGTCCACGCCGAGTCGCATCGCATGGCGGGCGGCCAGCACATGCGGGATGGCGTTGCAGCTCT
>JARRPS010000016.1:1508-16528 GCA_037382625.1 Gemmatimonadota bacterium
GGACCGGGTTTCGAGGCGCCGGCGCGAGAGAAAACTCCACGAGTGCGACCGACCTCCGATCGCGCCCGTAGCCTCGCGACTCTCCCGCCGCGCTCCACTGGCAGCGGAGCACTCCGTCCAGCCGGTCGACTGCAACCGGACCAGCGGCGATCGCCGACAGGTCCGATGCGATCGTCGCCAGTCGATCGGGGATCGCCGCCTCGTCCTCGAATCCCTCCGGTGGATCGAGCTCGAGCTGCTCGGCGCCCCGGGACAGCCGAGCGGCATGCCGATGCGCATCGAGCAGCCGTCCCTTTTCGATGCGGAGCGTCGCGAAAATCCCGTCGCCGTAGCGCAAGGCTCGGAGCAGGTCTCCGGGTCCGAGGGATGGTTCTAGCCGGTGACCCGCCAGCCAGGTTGCCGTGCCACTACCCGTCATCGGATTCCAGCCCTGTCGTACCGCCGACACTTCTGCCAGCTTGACCGCGGGTGGTTGACTCCCCGAACCGGAAGTGGAGCGAGATGTCCCAGGCCAGGAAGCGCCTTCCGCTGCTCACGACGCTGTTCGCGGTCCTCGGACCGGTCGCGTGCGCCAGCAGCCCGGAGATCGCAGTCGGAACCGACCCGGGTGGGTCGCGCGGCTCGCCGGCCTCCGTCGTCGGAACCGCGAGCCTCGAGTCCGAGCTCTATCGATTGATGGTATCGCAGGGAGCCCACTTCGAGGAAACCGGGTACTACGCGCGAGACCTCGAGAGTCTCGATTTCGAGCCCGGATCGGGGGTCAGAATCGATCTGCTCCAGGCCGATGGCGACGGGTTCTCGGCGATCGCGACGTCCGGGGAGGCGGAGTGCGCCGTGTACTCGGGAGGAGTCCGGTCGCCACGCGGTTACGTGAGCCTGCCCGACAGGCCGTCCTGCCGGGAGTGAGCACCGGAAACGTGGGGAAACCGCCAACTCTGTGGGAAAGGTCCGGAACGGCCCGGAGAGGAGCGGCGCTCAGGTGCGCTGCTTCCGCCTCCTGGCGTTGCGAGCCAGACGACGCTGGGCCGCCTTCTGCTTCCTGCGCTTCGCCTCGCTGGGCTTCTCGTAGTGCCGCTTCCTGCGCATGTCCGCGAGGATTCCGGCCCGCTGCACCTTGCGACGAAACTGCCGCAGGGCCTTCTCGAGATTCTGCCCTTCCGCGATCTGGATCTCCAAAACTCGCTCACCCCTTCGGTTACGCGACCGGCGCCCGGGCGTCCAGCCCGCGCGCGTGAATGATTCTGAGCCCATCAAACTACGGTCGGGACCGGGGGTTCGACAAGTTCCGGCCGTTCAGTCGTCGAACCGGAAACGCGGAGCAAGCCGGGTGCGGACCTGTTCGTCCAGAGTCGGCAGCCCGTTTCCAGCCCCACGGCGATCCGCCCTGGGTGCTGCGTTTTCCGCGGTCGTTCCGCTCTCGCCGCGCGATGCCGCTCCACGACGACTGCTGCGAGATGCGTCCGAACGTCGGCCGCGCTGGTTACCCGGGCCGGCGCGATCCTTCGCAGATCGTCCGGACTCGTCGGCGCTGACCGGCGAAACGGGCGTCCCACCGGAACCGATCCGCACGACTCGTCGCGCTCGCGGCCCACGGTCGGCGCGCTCGACTTCCAGCTCGACCTCGGCCCCGTCCTTGAGACTGCGGAATCCCTCGCTCTGGATGTCGGAGTGGTGTACGAACACCTCCTCGCCATCGTCGAGTCGAATGAACCCCCACCCCTTCTCCGTGTCGAACCACTTCACGTTGCCGCGCAGTCGTGCCATCTCGTCCGGTATCCTCGCAAGCGTAAAGCCGGGCCTCGACGAATCCCGGCGGGAGGCTCCGCACCTCCGCTCATCGTGCGGGATTCTAGGCGGGCCGCGCCGGCTCAACAAGCACCGGCGACAAACCGGTCCCGTTCCGGGCCAAGGGTAAGATCGCTTGACCCACAACATGTGGAGTCGATAAGTTCCGCGAGCACCAGATCTTGTACTTTCGGGATGTATACGGGATCGGGGCGCGGACAGGAGCGGAGGCGGGTGCGGACGGCGCCCGGCGGGCTGAAGGAGGACGTTCAACAGCCCGTCCGTTGCGCTTCGCCGTCACGGCGGGGGCGCCGGACCGCACGATCACCGCTGCCTGCCCTTCGTTCGTTGTTCCCGGACGCGGCGCCAGCTGCGCGAAATTTGCCCGGACCCCGCTCCGGGCGGTACTTTCGTGGACCGAACCTCCGGCCCCGGGGTTCCGTTCGACAGCCTACCGGTGGGGAAGGAGTGGTGCTATGGCGGAGGCTCTTCAGATCGCACGGGATGGGTCGTTCATGCTCGGTGAGCGATCCTACCAGATCCCCGACGTGTTCTCTCCCCGAGAAGTGTTCAGTTATCGAAGGTTGCTGGAGCCGATCCCGGATATTCCCGGTGGAACGAGCCTCAGCGGTGAGCAGCGCACGAAGCAGAAGGCCTATTTTTTCCGCCGGGCCGCGGCGTGCGTGATCCCCGGACTCGAGCCCTCCGCTCTGGAGTCCCTTCCGTACGGGACGCTGCAGGCGATTCACAGGTGGATCGCGGCGCATCGCCCGGAACTCTGCGCCGATAACCGCCTCATCGCCTGAGCCCCCGAAGGTCCGGCTCCCGGCACGACCGGGGGTCCGGGCCTGCGGTGTCCCGCCGATCCGACGCGGGGAGATCCCGCACACCCGCGACAACGGCAGATCGTCATGACCGACAATCCCGCGTTCCGACGCGCGAAGATCCTGTGCACCCTCGGCCCCGCCAGCCGCGATCCCGATACCTTCGCGGCCCTCGTACGAGCGGGTATGGACGGGGTGCGCGTCAATTTCTCGCACAGTTCTCACGAGCACGCCACCCGGGCCGTCGAGCTGGCTCGGAAGACATCCACCGACGCGGGCCGCCCGATCTCGGTTCTCGCGGACCTTCAGGGACCGAAGATCCGGGTCGGCACTCTGCCCGCTCCGATCCAGGTGGAGGCCGGGGACCATTACCTCGTCTACCCGGAGGAGATGTCGCCGCCGGCCGCGGAGGACGAGGTCTCCCTGATACCCACTACCTATCCTGACCTCGCGGTGGACCTCGGGCCGGGTGACCGAGTGCTGTTCGACGACGGGAGAATCGAGCTGACCGTCAGCGAGCTACGGGGCGAAGGCGTGCTGCTCGAGGCGCTCGAGGAGGGTTTGCTCAAGTCGGGGAAGGGAATCAACCTGCCCGGCACCGAGGTCGGAGCCCCCAGCCTCACCGAAAAAGATCGCGAAGATGCCCAGCACGCACTCGACCTCGGGGTGGACTACATCGCCCTCAGTTTCATACGGCGGCAGGAAGACCTCAACGAATTGCGAGGTCTGATCGCCGGCCGGGCGCTGCTGATCGCCAAGATCGAGATGGCACAGGCGCTACGGAACCTTCATGGAATCCTCTCCGGGGCGGACGGTCTGATGGTGGCTCGAGGAGACCTGGGCGTCGAGTTGGATTTCGAGGAGGTCCCTCTGGTGCAGAAGCGGATTCTGCGCCTGACCAGCGAGACACCGAAGCTTGGAATCACGGCGACGCAGATGCTCGAGTCGATGATCGTCGCTTCACGGCCCACCCGCGCAGAGGTATCCGACGTGGCCAACGCGCTGCTCGATGGGACCGACGCCGTGATGCTCTCGGCCGAGACGGCGGTGGGGGAATACCCCGTCGATTCGGTCCGCACCATGGCACGGATCATCCGCAGGATCGAACGCGAGCCGACGAGCTCCGATGATGCGCCGGGTGCGCGATTCCGAAGCCTCTCGCCGGTCCATCACACGGTGAGCGGAGCCATCGCCGGGGCGGCGGCCGAGGCGACCGAGCGGCTGGGTGCTCCTTTTCTCGTCACCTTCACGAACAGCGGGTTCACCGCCCGGCTGCAGTCGGCGCAGCGACTCGCGGTCCCGATTCTCGCGGTAACGGACCAGGTGCGTACCTGGGGCCAGCTCGCACTCGTGTATGGCGTCGTGCCGCTCCGGCTCGAGGGAGACGCCACCTACGACTCGATGCTGGCGCTGGCCCGGAGCTTCGCGCTGGAAAACGGCCTCGGCTCGGAAGGAGACTCATTCGTAGTGACGGCGGGCGTCCCCTTTCACGAGCCGGGCACCACCAATTACATGCGCATCGAGACGCTGTGACGGACCGATGAGGGCCCGGCGGTGAAGCTGCGTTTCCTCGGCACGGGGACATCGTTCGGCGTGCCGGTGATCGGCTGCCGGTGCCCCGTGTGCACCTCTTCGGATCCCCGGAATCGGCGAACCCGGCATGGCGTACTGCTCGAGAAGGGACGCAGTCGCCTCCTGGTCGACACCCCGCCCGAGCTGCGACTCCAGCTCGTCGCCGCGGGCGTGGAGGGACTCGATGGCGTGTTCCTGACACACCCGCACGCCGACCATCTGCACGGGATCGACGACCTGAGGGCGTTCGCCGGACCGGGAGCCGATCCCATCCCGCTCTGGATCGCGGCGGAGCACGAGGCAGAGGTTCGGGCCCGATTCCCGTACTTTCTCGGTCCCGATCCCACAGTTCAGCCGGGAACCGTCGTCCCCGTACTCGCGCCGACCCCCTTTCGCGACCGGGATCGGTTGGACGCAGCGGGTTTCGATCTGCGCGTGATCGGCTATCCGCATGGCGCGTTCACCAGCTATGGCTTCCGCTGCGAAGATCTGTCGCTGATCGTGGACGCCAAGCGGGTGCCCGACGACGCCTGGGCTCTGCTCGCCGGGAGCCGGATTCTCGTTCTCAACGCTCTCTGGTACGGCTCTCCGCACCCCACCCATTTCAACGTCGAGGAAGCGCTCGCGGTGATCGAGAAGGTGGGACCGGAGCGGGCTTTTCTCACCCACCTGACCCACCGGTTGGATCACGCCGAATTCGAACGTTCTCTGCCCGCCGGGGTCCAAGCGGCGTACGACGGACTGGAGCTGGAAGTCTGATTGTGACGGACCGGGGGCGATTCTATATTCGCGCTCCCCTGAAAACGCCGAATCACCAGAGGCCCGCTTGATCATAGAGTCGATCCGCAACTTCTCGATCGTGGCACACATCGACCATGGGAAGTCCACGCTCGCCGACCGTCTTCTCGAGCGCACGGGCGCCGTGGAGCGGCGCAAGATGAAGGAGCAGATCCTCGACTCGATGGACCTCGAGCGGGAGCGGGGAATCACCATCAAGCT
Source organism: Gemmatimonadota bacterium (assembly GCA_037382625.1). GTDB lineage: Bacteria > Gemmatimonadota > Gemmatimonadetes > Palauibacterales > Palauibacteraceae > Carthagonibacter. The sequence continues at coordinate 6,689 of JARRPS010000016.1, forward strand.
CAACGCGATCCGCATGCCCTACCGGGCCGGCGACGGGCGCGATTACGAGCTCAACCTGATCGACACCCCCGGCCACGTCGACTTCACCTACGAGGTGAGCCGGAGCCTGGAGGCGTGCGAAGGCGCGCTTCTGGTAGTGGATGCGACTCAGGGGATCGAGGCGCAGACGATCAGCAACCTCTTCCTGGCGATCAACGCAGGCCTCGAGATCATTCCCGTGATCAACAAGATCGACCTTCCGGCCGCGGAGCCCGAGAGGCGGCGAGACGAGGTGTGTGACCTGATGGGAATCGATCCCGATGACGTGCTCTTCGCATCCGCGAAGGAAGGAACGGGCATCGAGGAGATCCTCGAGGCGATCGTCGCCAGGGTGCCGCCGCCGGAGGGGGACCCGGAGGCGCCGCTTCGCGCCCTGATCTTCGATTCGATGTACGACAAGTACAGGGGCGCCGTGCCCTTCGTGCGGGTCGTGGACGGCGCCATCCGCCCGGGACAGAGGATCGGCTTCGGGAAAGCCGCCGCCGTGTACGAGGTGGACGAGGTCGGCTTCCTGCGTCTGGGCTTCCAGCCTGCCGAAGGGCTTTCGACCGGGGAGGTCGGATACCTCACGGCGCAGATCAAGAACATCGCCGACACGAAGGTCGGGGACACGATCCTCGATGCCGATCGGCGTGCGAAGGAGCTGCTTCCCGGCTACCAGGAAGCGAAGCCGGTCGTGTTCGCGGGGCTCTATCCCTCCGACTCCGACCAGTTCGAGGAGCTGCGCGATGCGCTCGGCCGGCTGCAGTTGAACGATGCCAGCCTCCACTACGAGCCGGAGACTTCGCAGGCGCTCGGTTTCGGGTTCCGCTGCGGGTTTCTCGGTCTGCTCCACATGGAGATCGTGCAGGAACGGCTGGAGCGGGAGGCGGATCTCGACCTCGTAACCACGATTCCGAACGTGGAGTACCAGGTCACCCTGACGAACGGTGAAGTCGTCTCGGTCGAGAATCCCAGCAAGATGCCCGAGCGCGGGGTGATCGAGATGGTCGAGGAGCCCTATGTCCGGATTCACATGGTGACTCCCTCCGATTACATCGGCGGCATCCAGGGACTCTGTCACGAGCGCCGCGGCGAGTATGTCGGACTGCACTACCTCGACGCCAATCGGGTGGAGATCCGCTATGACATGCCGCTCGCCGAGATCGTGCTGGATTTCTACGACCGACTCAAGACGGTGTCACGCGGCTACGCGGCGCTGGATTACGAGCTCGCGGGCTACCGTGAGTCCGACCTCGTGAAGCTCGACATCCTGCTCAACGGCGACCCGGTCGATGCGCTCAGCGTGATCGTGCACCGGGACCGCGCCTACGACTACGGTCGCAAGGTGGCGCGCAAGCTGAAAGAGCTGATTCCGCGGCAGCAATTCGAGGTGGCGATTCAGGCGGCGATCGGTAGGGACGTGATCGCGCGGGAGACGGTCCGGCCGCTGCGCAAGAACGTCACGGCCAAGTGCTATGGCGGTGACATCACCCGGAAGCGGAAGCTGCTCGAAAAGCAGAAGGAAGGAAAGCGCCGGATGAAACAGGTGGGCTCGGTGGAGATCCCCCAGGAGGCCTTTCTCGCCGTGCTGCAGGTCGGCGAGTGAAGGGAGCCGGGCCTCCGCCGATCGACCGACTGGCGATCCGGGCGCCGAACCACCTGGGCGAGCTGCTTCTCGCCCTTCCGGCGCTCGAGGCGGCGAGTGCCCGCGAGCGTCGCGAGACCGGGATCGCCCCGATCGTTCAGGTCGTCTCCTCGCTCGTTCCGCTTCTCGCGCTGGCCGACCTGGACGCCCGCGTACTTCCCCTGTCCGATCGACGGGACATCGCCGCGGCCGCCCGCGAGCTCCGCAGCTACGGCGCTCGCCGGGGGATTCTCCTCACTCCCTCGGTCTCCTCGGCCCTGATCTTCCGCGCCGCGGGCCTCACCTCGCGCCGTGGCACCGGAGGAGGAGGGCGAGCATGGCTGCTGACCGACGTCGTCGACCGCGGTCCGCTCCTGGAGGATCACCGTGTCAAGGAGTTTCTCGCCATCGCCGGATTCCCGGTTCCTGATGGCGAGCCGCCGGCGCCCCGGCTGACCGCACTCGATGCCGCACGTGTGGCGTGGAGCGAGCGACGGCGCGCCCTCGGAATCCCGACGGACGCCCGCCCGCTCGTCGCTCTGTTTCCCGGAGCGAACGGTGCCGCCCGGAGGTGGCCGGGCGAGAAGTACGCGGCGCTTGCCAGATCGCTCGCGGGGCTCGGGCATCGGGTACTGATTCTCGGAGGTCCGGACGACCGCCCGGTCACGGAGGCCGTCACCCGCCAGGCGCTCACCGATGATGGAGGGCTCGATGGTGCAGTGCTGAATCTCGGCGGGCGGACCTCGCTCTCGGAGTTGGCCGGGGCGCTCGAATCGTGCCATCTTCTGGTGACGAACGATACCGGCCCCATGCACCTCGCGGCCGCGCTCGACCGCCCCATCGTCGCGGTCGAGGGGCCGGCGGACGTGCGGCAGACGCGCCCGCTCGCGAATCGGGTACGCCTGGTGGGACGGTTCGACCTTCCCTGCGTGCCGTGCGTGAAGAACGAGTGCCCCCGCAACGGGCGAGGGACGATCCTGGAGTCGGCGGAACGGGAGTGCCTCCGGCTCGTAACGGTGGACGAGGTGCTGGAGGCCTCGCTCGCCAGTCTCGAGGAGGCGTCGGCGTGAACGACGGTCGACACATCGTAGGCGTGGACCTGGGCGGGACGTCGATCAACGTGGGCGTGGTTCCCTACGATGGCGGCCCCGTGCTGGCGATGCGATCCGCCCCGACGCAGGCCGACAAAGGCCCGAAATTCGTCGTAGACCGGATCGTCGATCTGATCCGCGGATCCATGAGGGACGCCCAGAAGGAAGCGGCGATCCCGGATGAGGCGTTCGTCGGGATCGGACTCGGTTCCCCGGGCCCCCTCGATCGACGCACGGGCACGGTCATCGACACGCCGAACCTCGGCTGGCGGAATTTCCCGCTCCGAGACCTGATCTCCAACGCGGTACGACTCGAGGCGGAACTGGACAACGATGCCAATGCCGCCGCCCTGGGAGAGTGGTGGCAGGGGGCCGGCCGCGATGTGAGCACGCTCGTGGGCGTGACCCTCGGCACCGGTATCGGGGGTGGAATCGTGCTGGACGGCAGGGTGTTCCACGGGATCTCGGACGTTGCCGGAGAAGTGGGGCACATGACGATCGACTCGACGGGACGCCGATGCAATTGCGGCAACTACGGGTGTCTCGAGGCCTATGCCTCCGGCCCGGCGATCGCGGCGCGGGCGATCGAGGGTCTGCAATCGGGAGAGCCGAGCCTGCTCCCATCGATGGTTGAAGGCGAACTCGCCCGGATCACCGCGGAGACCGTGTACGAGGCGATCGTCGCCGGGGATGATTATGCGAGAGATGTGATGCGGGACACCGCGCGTTTTCTCGGAACCGGCATCGCGAACCTCATCAATATCCTCAACCCGGGGATGGTCGTCATCTCGGGCGGCGTCACGCGCGCGGGCGATCAGCTGATCGAGCCGTTGAAGAAGGAAGTCCGTCGGAGGGCGTTCAGCCACGCTTCGGACAACTGCAGGATCGTGACCAGCGAGCTTGGCAGCATGGCGGGCGTCATCGGCGCCGCCTGCGTGTTCCGCCAGGAACGTTTCGGCGATCTCTGAGATGGCCCGACTCGGCGTCCTCGGCACCCTCGTGCTCGACACGATCCACCGGCCCGAGACCGACGAAGGTCCGATGCCCTCACCGTTGACGGACTGGGGCGGGATCGCCTATTCGCTCTGTGCTCTGGAGGCCTCGGCACCCGGATCCTGGGAGATTCTGCCGATCATGAAGGTCGGAGAGGACCTCAGGGGCGAGGCGGACGACTTCCTGCGCGGCCTGAAGCGAGTCCGCTCGCTCGAGGGCGTTGTCACGGTGCCCGAGCCGAACAACCGTGTCGATCTCTACTACCATTCCGGACCGCGCCGCTGCGAGAAGCTGACGGGCGGCGTGCCCGGCTGGAACTGGCGGGAATTGGCGCCTCTGGCGGAATCGTGCGATGCGCTGATCGTGAATTTCATCGCGGGCTGGGAGCTGAGCCTCGAGGCGGCGCGGCAGCTGAGAAGCGCGCATCCGGGAGCGATCTACGCAGATTTGCATTCCTTGCTCCTCGCCGTCGGTCCGGACGGGGCGCGAACCCTTCAGCCGCTGCCCGCCTGGCCCGCCTGGCGTGAGTGCTTCGATGTGGTGCAGATGAACGAGGACGAACTTTCCGCTTTGACGGTGGCGGGAGCGCGTCCGGAGACCACGGCCCGCGAGTCGGTGGCGCACGGACCGAGGGCACTGTTCGTCACCCGCGGCGATCGGGGGGCCAGCTGGTGGAGCCGCAGCGGAGCCGAGGGTGACGAGGTGAGAACGGGGCACGAGCTCTCCGAGCCGGTGCCCCGGGAAGTTGCCGATCCCACCGGTTGCGGGGACGTGTGGGGCGCCGCCTGCGCCACGGCGCTTCTGGAAGGCGAAGATGTGGCTGCGGCCGCCCGGCGGGCGAACCACCTGGCCGGCGCCGCCGCCCGCCACCGGGGCACCGCGGGACTCGTCGGGACGCTGCGCGGGGCGATTCACGCGGGAGAGCCCGTATGAGCAGGGTGATCCAGGTTCCGGAGGTGCTCGACCACAAGGGTTTCGAGGAGCTGGTGGCGACGCTGGGAGGCCTCCCGGGCGATGCAGGATCGCGCCTGCTCTTCAATGCGAAGCACGTGCGCTGGGTGTCGCCGTACGGATTGATCGGCCTGCTCGCCGCGGGGCAGGTCTCTCACGATCGCACGGGACTTTCCCCACGGATCGAGGCGCCCGATAATCGAGAAGTGCGAAGCTATCTGGACCGGATGGAATTCTGGGCGGCGGCGCACGAGGTATTCGACATCGAGCCGGGAAGCGCACCGTCGCACGGAACCTCCGATGCGCTTCTCGAGATCACGCCGATTCGCTCGCACCACGATGTGCATACGGTAGTGGAAAAGGTCCGCGAGCGCTCGGCGGCGATATTGGAGAAGCGCCTGCACTACCCGAAGCCGTCGGTAATCCAGTTCAGCGTCATGCTGTCCGAGGTGTGCCAGAATATCATCGAACACGCGGATGCCGACGGATGGGTCTGCGCCCAGACTTACAACTACCGCGAGCGCCTGGGTCGGGAAGTCCTGATGCTCGCGGTGATGGATGTCGGCATGGGTTTCGAGGGGTCGTTGGGCGCAGAGCACGCCCGTCGGTATGGAGAGTCGTGGTCGGCTGCCATGGCCCTCGAGGCCGCGCTACTGTACGGTGAGTCGCGCTTCCGGGATCCGGGAAGGGGGCAGGGGCTTCAGGCGATCCGGAGACAGGTCGAGAAATGGGACGGAATGCTGGCCATCCGCAGCGGTGACGCACAGATCGCACTGGTCCCCGACTGGGACGACTACCCGTCGATGCAGAGGGATCTTGCCACCTTCCCGGGCGCCCAGATCCTGATCGTGATGCCGGCACGGACCGAGGAGGAGCGGTGAGCCACGAAAGTTCCCCTGCCATCGCGGTCGCCAGCCTGTACCAGCCGAACCTCGTGACCCGTCAGACCGGCCGCGCCGTGCGAGACGGCATCGAACGACTGATGTCCGAACGCGGCGATACGATCGCGGTGATCGATCTCCGCGACGTGGCCGTCATCGACTTCAGCTGCGCCGACGAGGTCGTGGCGAAACTGGTCATGGGTTCGGACGGCGAAACCTCGGACTCGGTACCTCGCTTCGTGCTGGTTCGCGGGATCCGGGAACATCACCTCGATCCCGTCGAAGGAGCGCTGCGGCGCCGGGGCCTGGCAGTCTCCGCGGAACGGATCGGCGGCGAGCCGGTGCTGCTCGGCGAAGTCGAGCCGGAGGCGTTGGCAGCGTGGCGGATGCTCGCGGCCTGCGGACGGATCCGAACCGACGAGCTGGCACGTCGCCTCGGCGTCGATCCGGGCTCCTGCGACTCGCTGCTCGCCGGTCTGTTGCGCCGACGACTGGTCCGCCGTGACGGAGACGCCGTCGAGTCCCTCGCCTTCTCGGCGTCGGTCGCCCGACGTTCATCCGACTGCACGTCTCGCGCGAACGGATGACCGGCACGAAAATCCGGCGGGCCGCAATCGTCGCAATCTGCGGCCTTCTCTGGTTGACGGGCCTCGCGGTTACCGTGGCCTGGTTCCAGCTGTCGAACTCCGCGTCGCCACCCTCCGGTACGGTCCGGCTTCCGGGGGTCCGTTCGAACGTCGAGGTGCACGCAGACAGCTTCGGGATTCCGCATATCTTCGCCTCGAACGAGGCCGACGCGCTGCGGGCGCTGGGCTACCTGCACGCGACCGACCGACTCTGGCAGATGGAGCTGTTCCGACGCATCGCCGCGGGCCGGCTCTCGGAACTGTTCGGCGAACCGGGCCTGGCCACCGACAGGTTCGTCCGCACGCTCGGCACCTGGAGTGCCGCGGAGCGCGCGGCGACGGCTCTCTCACCCGGCGAACGGTCCCGCGTCGAGGCCTACGTGGAGGGCGTGAACGCCCGACTGTCCGAGCGTCCGCCGATGCCGCCGGAGTTCCGGCTGTTGCGCCTGCGGCCCGAGCCCTGGAGCGTGGAATCGACGCTCGCCATCGGCATGGTCATGAACCTGGACCTGGCGGTGTGGCGAGCCGACCTCTCACGATTCCGGGCCTCGCAGCTTCTCGATTCCGCACGATTTGCGCTGCTCGTGGAAGGGTATCCCGAGTGGGGGCCGACGATCGTGGATGGATACTGGGCCCCTCCCCCGGGAGCCCTCGCCACGCCGACGGAGAGAGATGTTCCGCCGCAGCTATCCGCGGTCCGACCGTGGGGCGCTCCCGCTCCCCGGGCCGCAGGTTCACCGGTTCTCAGCGAGCCGGTGGCCGCTGGCGGGGCTCGCCCGGAGTCGGATCCGTGGTCGCCCTTCCGGATTCTCGCGTCGATGTCGGCCCGGTCGGGCTCGAACTCGTGGGTCATCGCCGGCGAGCGAACCGCGTCGGGGCACCCCATCCTGGCCAACGACATGCATCTCGCACTGCGCGCCCCCGCTCTCTGGTACCTCGCGGCTCTGCACGGCGAGACCGATGGGCTGCACGTGGCGGGCTTCACCCTGCCCGGCGTACCCGGCGTCGTGGTGGGACACAATCGCGACGTGGCGTGGGGGTTCACGAACGGGATGGTGGACGACGCCGACTTCGTGATCGAGACTCTGTCGGAGGACGGTCTGCAGTACCGGGAGCCCGGCCCGACGAGCGATTCCTGGGTGGCGCTCGAGATCCGGACCGATACGATTCAGGTTCGCGGGCGTGACGAGCCCGAGTTGCTCAGGGTCCGCTCCACGTCGAGAGGGCCGCTGCTCAGCGACGCGCTGCCGGGGCTCGGCGCGCACCTTTCGGTGCTCTGGGCGGCCGCCATCATCGAGACTCCCACCACCGGAGTCGAGGCGCTGAACCGTGCCGACGGAGCGGCCGCGATCGACCGTGCGATCGCGATGTTCGCGCGGCCTCACCAGAACGTCGTATACGCGTCGCGCGACGGCACTATCGGCTATCGGCTCGGCGGCCGGATACCGCTGCGGGGCGGTCGCGATGGCGCGATTCCGGCTTCGGCCGACTCGGTGGCCGACGGCTGGTCGGGCTTCTGGCCAACCCGTTCGCACCCGGCGGTGCGTGATCCGCGGAAGGGCTACGTGGCAACCGCCAACAACCTGCAGGCGCGAGGCCTTGGTCGCTCGATCAGCTCGGACTACGCACCCCCGTTCCGGGCCCTTCGGATCACGCAGGCGCTGGAGGTGCGGCGCGACTGGACCTTCGAGAGTACCTATCGCCTCCAGCACGACACGCGCAGCCTCCTCGCGGATCGGGTGATCGGCCGAGCGATCGAGGCCGCCCGGCGGCTCGGATACACGACGCAGGCCGACCTCCTGTCAGGTTGGGACCGGGTGGTCAGCGAGGACGCGCGCGCGGCGCCGCTCTTCTACAGCTGGTTCTACCGGCTCCGCACCCTGATCGCCGCCGATGAGTTCGCGGCCGCGCCGGAGTGGGCGCTCTTCCCGATCGAGTCGGCGCTCCGGACCCTGGAAGAGGGAAGCGCCTGGGTGGACGACGTGTCGACTCCGGGGGTCGAGGATCTCGCCGAGCTCGAGGAACGCGCGATGCGCGATGCCGTGCGAGTGACGGACGGGAAGTCCTGGGGCGAGCTGCACGCAGAGCGACATTCGCATCCTCTCGGGAGCGTCGGCTGGCTGGAGCGAGCGCTCGGACTGAACGTGGGGCCCTATCCGTCCGGGGGCGGTCCGAACACCTTGCGGCCGGACGATTACCGGATCTGGACGGCTCTCGATGACGGGTCCTGGACCCCGCCCTGGGTCAGCGAGTACGGTCCGTCGGAACGCTTCGTGGCCGAGGTCGCACCGGAGGGTATCCGGGCCGGGTTCCTGATCCCGACCGGGCAGAGCGGCAACCCTATGAGCCCGCACTACCGGGACCTCAACGCCCGCTGGCGCGGCGGCGAGCTGGTCGAGCTTCCCCTCGAGGAAGAGGTGGCGTTTCGCAGGTCCGAGAGAACGATCACCTTCGAACCGTGAGGTACGTTCAGGCGTGAGCGAGCGTGCGACGATCACCGTGATCGGGGCCGGTCCCTGCGGCCTGGCCGTAGGTGTGGCGGCCCGGGAAGCCGGGCTCTCCTGCGTGCTGCTCGACAAGGGACCGGTGGTGAACGCGATCGAACGCTATCCGCTCGGCATGACCTTCTTCAGCACGCCCGACCACCTCGAGATCGGCGGCGTTCCCTTCGTTTCGATCGCCGACAAGCCCTCGCGGGCAGAGGCGCTCAACTACTATCGGCGGATCGCAGGGCACTTCGAGCTCGACGTGCGGCAGTACGAAGAGGTGACGCGGGTCGAGCGCGCCGGCGGCGAGTTCGTCGTGCATACGCGGCGGCACCGGGGCGGAAGAGGAGAGTACCGCTCCGACGCACTCGTGGTGGCCACCGGCTACTTCGACACGCCGAATCGACTCGGCGTGCCGGGTGAGGAGTTGCCGAAGGTCACCCATTACTTCCGCGAGCCCCATCTCTACTTCGACCAGGACGTGGTCATCGTGGGTGCAGGCAACTCGGCGATCGACGCGGCGCTTTCCACCTGGAGAGCGGGAGCCCGCGTCACGCTCGTGCACCTGTTCGATGATTTCGATCGGGGCGTCAAACCGTGGGTGCTCCCCGACATCCGGAATCGCGTGGCGGCGGGAGAGATCTCGGTCCGCTGGAAGAGCCGCGTTCTCGCGATCGAGACGGACCGGGTCCGGATCGGTCCCGCCGGGTTCGGTCCGGGCAGCGGGGACCGTCCGACGTCGGGAGACGGAGACGGGTCGGGAGAGTGGATTCCGAACGACTTCGTACTCGCGATGACCGGCTTTCGACCCGACCCCCGCTTTCTGCGCTCTCTCGGCGCTCCCGTCGATCCGAACACCGGAGTCCCGGAGCACGACCCGGAGACGATGGAGACGCCCGTGCCCGGGCTGTTCGTCGCCGGCGTACTCGCGGCGGGCTTCGACGCGAATCGGATCTTCATCCAGAACGGTCGCGAGCATGGGGGGCGCATCGTGCGCTCGTTGAGAATGCGTTTCATTGACGGCGTTCTTCAGCCGGAATAGCTTCTCCGACGATGCCGGCGGCGCATACGGCGCCTCCGCGATGGAGCAGCCACGGACCCGCATGAAAGACGCGACGACTGCCGTTCCGACCGACAGCCCAGCAGACCGCATCGAAGAGGTGCTGG
>JARRPS010000017.1:0-14770 GCA_037382625.1 Gemmatimonadota bacterium
CGAGGTGTTCGTGTGGTCCGATTGGGGATAGTACTTGTCGTCGGTAGGCCTCAGCAGAACCCAGATGTCTTCGTCGTGCCCATCCGGATAGACGCCCATAGTGAGGATCCGGCACTTCACCGAATCGCCCTCGAGGGGCGAGATCACCTGCACTCTCTGAACCGGGGTCTCGACTTGCAGCCTGTTTCCGACAGCTACCTGTTCGAGGGGTCCTTGTTGATACATGCCTCCGAACGAATACCCGCCGTAAATGACCAGGAGGAGGCCTGATCCTCCCAGGAGAAGTCTGAGCGTGGGATTCATCAGGTTCAGACGAAACAGAGCATCGCCGATTGCACCGAGTATGAGTACGGCGCCAACAATCGTGACTACGATTTCTGCAGACATTCTTCTGGTCTCGATTGGAGGATTCTCTACAGGACTCCCCTGCGCGCTTCCAGTTCAGCCTTGATTTCGCGCGCACGTTCCTCGCTCAGGCTGTAGCCCCACATCACGAGGATCGCCAGGAACGCCGTGGTTGCCGGGATCACGATGTCCGCGATACGCAGGCTCAACAGGGTTTCAGCCGTCTGCTGGGCAGCATTCCCATCAAAGCCTACCAGCTTGAGCACCAGTCCTCCCAATACCAGGGCCAGTGCCTGTCCGAGCTTGACCATCCACCAGTAGATGGCGCCAAACGTCCCTTCCTTCCTGGGCATGCCGTTGTTCAGCTCATCCAGGTCGCACACATCGGCCGTCATGCTCATCATCAACGTGAAGAGCCCACCCAATCCGAACGCGATGAAAGGAACCGGCATGAACATCAACCATGGATTGTCCGGATTGAAGGCCCACCACTTGAGGAGATAGCCGACGATGGATATCGCCGTCGATATGATGAAGGCCTGTTTCTTTCCTGCCTTGTTCGCAATCCAGGATACGACGGGGATCACGAAGAAGGCGGTGATCACGGCCGTGATGCTGGAGAACCATGCCGGCCACGTGCCTGCACCTTCGTAACTCCCCTTGAACAGATAGAAAACGATGATGTAGACGCTGAAGGCTGCCACGACCTGAAATCCGTTGAACACCAGGAAGGTCGCCGCACACAATCTGACGAACGGTACATTCCTCATCGCCTCGGAAATGCCCCGGAACAGATCGAACAGGTTACTGGAGAGCGTACTCCAGGTGATCTTGACCCGGTTTTCCATCTTGGCCGAATCGATACCTCTGCAGAAGATGGCCGGGAGAATGCCCAGCGCGATGCAGATCACTCCCACGATGACCGACAACTGACGAACACCCACCGCCTGCGACTCGAAGATGTCGGGATCCGCGATGATCACCCAGAACCAGGGCACGATCATCCACGCGATCTGCCCCATGGTTTGAGAGAACGCCATGAGGCGGGTGCGCTCGTTGTAGTCGGACGTCATCTCGTATCCGAGTCCGACCAGGGGAGTGGCAAACATGGTATTCCCGATCAGAAAGACCATCGAGAAGATCAGGAAATACCAGAAGTTGAACATCTGAGAGTTGTTCTCGTTGAGCTGCCACAGCAGAGCGAAGAAGATCCCACTCAGAATGGCGCCAACGAAGATGTATGGCCTTCGCCGGCCATACCTGGACACGGTGTTGTCCGAGATGAAACCCATGACAGGGTCGGTAATGGCATCGAAGATCCGTGGGAGCCCGCCAAGCAATCCTGCCAGGAAAGGGTCCATGCCGAAAGCGGTGAGCAGGAAGAACATGAAGAACCCGAGAGACCCCGGCAGGAGGTTCAGCACGAGGTGTCCAGCCCCGAATGCCGCTTTCTGCCCGAGAGGTACCCTGTCTTCTGGAGGCGTTTCGTAATGTGTCATGACGTTGGGCGCGGGCTCTGGATTGGCTCTTCGAATACGCCGCGATTCTCGACTGCGAGCGTCTGAACGGCACTGACCATAATAGGGCAGATGCAGTCCACCTGTCATCCAGCAATGCGGTGCAGAGCTGGACGATGGATGTCGACTGGGTCAAGCACGAGCGACGGGTGGAGTAGAGAGCCGGCCGAGACTCGTCGTCATCCACTCGAGATCGACTATGCCCGGCGCCCCGAGCCTCCGACCTGTATATTCATCGCACCCCCTTCGTTCCTCAGGAGGCAAGCATGCCCGACCTGCTGGAACGCCTGCAAGCCGTCCCGCCCGTCCGCGCTGCGATCAAATCCGAGATCGAGCACGGTGGCGTGACCGCGGTCTTCGTAGCCGAGGATTTCGGGCACCACCGCAAGGTGGCGATCAGGACTCTTCACCCGGAACCCGCGATCACGACTGCCGCCGACCGGTTCCTGAAGAGAGATCCAGATCGCAGCGAGTTTGCATCCTGCGCACGGCTACTCCCTGATCCGGACCCTGACCGATGTATATCCTCGATCATTTCCTCAAGTGGGAAGCCCTCACTCCCGATGCCATCTTCCTGCGCCAGCCTGACGGAAACCGCTGGATCGATTACACCTGGCAGCAGGTAGGCACGGAAGCGCGCCGGATCACGCACGCCCTTCAGCAGGAAGGGATCGCGCCCGGTGACCGTGTGGCACTGCTCTCGGCCAATTGCGCCCGCTGGATCATCTGCGACGTGGCCCTGCTGATGGGAGGCTTCGTATCCGTTCCGCTCTACGCGAACGTAGGCCCCGCGGCAATGCGCGGCATTCTCGAGGACTCCGGCGCCCGGTTTCTCTTCATCGGCAAGGTACGGCCCGCCGACTGGAAAAGGCTCAGCCCGGCTCTGCCAGAGGAGGTGACTACCGCAACGTTGAAAGGATACTCCAAACCGGGCTTCCGAACCTGGCGCCAGCTGACCGAATTCGCCACTCCAGCCGCCGCTGAGCTTGTACCCGCCACAGGGGACGCGACCCCTACAATCATCTATACTTCCGGTACGACGGGGCGTCCCAAGGGTGTTGTGCACACGAATCACTCGATTGTCCGCGCAGTTGAGGTCGCGGCGGCGGCAGTACGACTCGATCGCACCGACAACCGCTTCGTGTCTTACCTGCCTCTGAGCCACGCCGCCGAACGCGGACTTGTCGAAGCCGGCGCTATCTACTGCGGCGGCACCATCGGCTTCGTCGAGTCGCTGGATACCTTCGCGGACAACATCCGGGAACTGGCACCGACCCATTTCTTCGGTGTCCCGCGCATCTGGGAAATATTCCGGGCCAGGATCCAGGAGCAGATACCGCCGAGCCGGCTCGACCTGCTCCTGCGGATTCCGCTGCTACGCAATCTGATCATCCAGCGAATCAAACGGGGGCTGGGTCTCCACCGGGCCGATGTGATTCTGTCGGGTGCCGCCCCGATCGCTCCCGAACTGATCCAGTGGTATCACCGTCTTGAGCTGCCCATCCGTGAAGCTTACGGGCTCTCGGAAGACTTCAGTGTGCTGGCGATGAACCCCGCCGATGCGATCCGCATCGGAACGGTCGGCCGAGTGTTCCCGGACCAGGATGTCGTTATCGACCCCGAAACTCTCGAGATTCGGCAGAAGTGCGATTGGCTGATGCAAGGCTACTTCGGGCGCCCCGATCTGACGGAGGCTGCCATCGTCGACGGCTACCTCCGGACGGGAGACATGGGGCGGCTTTCGCCGGACGGCTATCTGACCCTCATCGGTCGAGTGAAGGACATCTTCAAGACCGCCAAAGGGGAGTACATTACTCCGGCCCCGCTGGAAGCCCGGTTCCTGGAGCTGGATGCGGTCGATCAGGCCTGTGTCATGGGCGCAGGATACGCTCAACCGTTCGTCCTCGTCGTACTTGCGGAGCCCGGCCGAAAGCTCGACCCACCTCTCGTGGACCGCCAGCTGCACCGGGTACTGGAGGCCTGCAACCTGGATGCTTCCGAATTCCAGAAACTCCGCAAGGTCATCGTTGTGCGCGAAGAATGGACCAACGAAAACGACCTGCTTACCCCGACCTTGAAAATGAAGCGCGATCAGATCGCAAAGAAGTACGAGACCGTGCTCCGAGATCTTTATGAGCGCAACGAGCCAGTCTCCTGGGAATGAGAAAAGAGGGTCGATGTCTGCGTCGAAGAACCGCCAGCTGCCGTTGCTCGATCGCGTCGTCTGGATCACTGGTGCCTCTTCGGGAATCGGCGAGGCCCTGAGCTACCGCTGCTCGGAGCTGGGGGCGAAGCTGATTCTGACCGCCCGCCGCGAGGAAGCGCTGCAGCGGGTCAACGACCGCCTGCCTCGCTTGCCGGGCACTGCCTGTGTGCTTCCGCAGGACCTCGAGCGGCTCGCCGAGCTGCCGCAACTGACGGAGCGCGCACTGACCTGCTTCGGACGGATCGACGTCTTCATCAGCAACGCAGGCCTGGCCGTGAAGGACTACGCGGTCGACACCCGACTGGACATCGACCAGAAGCTCATGAATGTCAATTACTTCGCCCCGACGGTACTCACCAAGCACCTGCTGCCGCACTTTCTGGAGAGGGGCGCGGGGCAGATCGCGGTGGTCAGCAGCCTGTCGGGCAAGTACGGCGTGCCGCGAATCGCGGCCTATGCCGCCTCCAAGCATGCCTTGCACGGCTTCTTCGAGACCTTGCGCAGTGAAGTTCATGACAGGGGTGTCGACATCACGATCATCGTTCCGGGTATTATCCGAACGGAAATCACGGCTCACGCCGTAACGGGGACTGGTGAGAGCTTCGGTCGAGTGGAGAAGACGTTTCGCGCGGGCTACCCTGTCGACAAGGCGGCCCGCGATATCGTCCGCGCGATCCTGGCCAGGAAGGAAGAAGTGTTCGTCGGCGGCACCGAGCGCATTACGCTCTGGCTTCAGCGCCTCTCCCCGTGGCTGCTGCGTCGCTTCATCCGCAACCATCCCATCAAGCGACTGCGGCGGCTGAAGCGGCGCCTCTCCTTCTGGGAGCGATCCGATCCATACTAGCGCTCGAGCGGCTCGAGGCCGATGTCCGCCGAGCGAGGCGCTGGCATGTTCGTCGACCCGGCGGCGACCCACTCCGGACCCCGTTTCCCCGCTCCCGTCCGGTGGCTATCTTGAACCAGTAAACCAATACCACGAAACGAATTCCGAATATGCCCCCGGCGCCGGCTGCACAGACGTACTTCGGACTCTCGGGACCGGCTCTCCAGCTGCTCCTGCTCATCCTCTCGTTGGGAGCCTTCGGTTTCATCATGTGGAAGAGGGTCGGCCTGCTGCGCCTGGGGGCGCCCGATCCGCGCTTCGACCAACCCGGGACTCGCCTGAAGAACCTGCTGATCGTCGGTTTCGGCCAGTCCCGACAGCCGAGGTATCCGGTCGCGGGGATCCTGCACATCCTGATCTTCTTCGGCTTTCTGATCCTCTCGGTCCGGTCCGTCACCCTGATCGGCGAGGGCTTCCAGCCCGGATTCGCGGAGATCGGCCCCGGCTACTCCAGCGTGAAGGATGTCACGGCGCTGGTCGTCCTGGTCTGCTGCCTGATCGCCATCGTGCGTCGTGCCGTCTTCCGGCCCGCTCGCTACCACGACCGCCTCGCCCACTCCTCCCACGCGCACGAGGCGTACATCATCCTCGGCCTCATCGCCCTGCTGATGATGGCGGACGCGGTGTACGAGGGAAGCGCCATGGCGCTGGCGGGAACGGATGCCCGCGCGTTCCTGCCCCTGGCATCGGGCGCTTCGGAGCTGCTGGCCGGTCGCGCGACCGGGACGCTGGAGGCCTTTCACCTGACGGGCTTCTGGGTCCACAACGCCGCGCTGCTCTTCTTCCTCTGCTACCTGCCGGTCTCGAAGCACTTCCACGTGATCACGGCGCTGCCCAACGTCTTCTTTCTGAACCTGAAACCGGTCGGGGAGATCAAGCCGCCGCGGCACGATCGAGCGGACCTGGACGAGCTCGACGTGCTCGGGGTGGGGAAGCTGGAGGACTTCACCTGGAAACAGATCCTGGACTTCTACAGCTGCACGGATTGCGGTCGCTGCTCGGATCACTGTCCCGCCTATTTCACCGGAACGCCTCTCTCTCCGCGGATGATCAGCATCAAATGCCGCGACGCCGCGTATTCCGGCTACCCGATCCTCGGAAGATGGAAGGCGAAGGCGGAGCAGCCGGTCCTGGTGGGAGAGACCATCGCCGACGAGGAGTTGTGGGCCTGTACGACCTGCGGGGCGTGCGAAGAGGCATGCCCGGTCCTGATCGAGTACGTCGACAAGATCGTGGACATGCGCCGCTATCTGGTCGATGCGGGCCGCGTGCCCGCCAGCCTTCAGAAGCCTCTGGCCGACCTGGAGAAGCGCGGGAATCCGTATGGGAAGCCGTCTCGCAAGCGGGCCGCTTGGATCGAGGCGGGGAAGGAGGCCGGTAACGGGGCCAACCTGAATGGCGAGGGTGAGCGCGGCGTCCGGACGCTGGCTCCCGGAGACGAGACCGAGTACCTCTTTTTCACCGACAGCTGTGCCGCGTACGACCCGCGCATCCAGGAAACGGCGCGCGCCTTCGGGCGGGTCATCTCCGCCGCGGGGGCAGAGATCGGCACGTTGGGCAGCGACGAGGTGGATTCGGGACACGAGGTCCGCCGCCTGGGAGAGGAAGGGCTGTTCGAGGAACTGCGCGACACCAACCTGGAGGCGCTGAGCGCGCGAGAGTTCCAGAGCGTGGTAACGACCGATCCGCACGCCTTCAATGCTCTGAGCCACTCGTACGGGCTGGAGCAGCCGGTTCACCACTACAGCCAGGTGATGGCGGAGCTGCTGCGAGAGGGCAGACTGGATCTTCGGGCACCCGACGATGACCGCGTCTACACCTTCCATGACCCCTGCTATCTGGGGCGTCACAACGGCGAGTACGAAGCTCCGCGCGAGGTCCTGGATCGGTTGGGTCTGCACACGGTCGAGATGGAGCGCACCCGGAACCGCAGTTTCTGCTGCGGGGGTGGATCGCTCTATCTGTTCTACGAGGGCGAGAGCGAGAGCCGCATGGGCGAGGCGCGGATCGCGATGGCGGAGGAGGCGGGAGCGCAGGTGGTCGTGACCGCCTGCCCGTTCTGCCTGATCAACCTGGAGGACGCGATCAAGACCACGGGTCGCGAGGGCCGCATGGAAGTCGTGGACCTGGCCGAACTGGTGGACCGCTCGCTGTCCACGTCCGCCATGGCGATGGCCGCCGGTGCAGCGGCGCCCGGCCCGCAGACCGACTGAACGGAGGATTCGTGGAGATCATCGTTTGCATCAAGCGCGTGCCCGATCTCTCGGAGGCGGAAATCGAGATCGGCCGCGACGGAGTCTCGCTGGTCGATGACGATCTGGACTACGACGTCAACGAGTGGGACAACTTCGCGATCGAAGCGGCCGTTCGCCTCAAAGAGGAGCACGGCGGCCGCGTCACCGCGATGACGGTGGGCGACGAGGAATCCGAGGACGTGCTGCGACGGGCGCTGGCCATGGGGGCCGACGAGGCCGTCCACCTCATGGACGACGCCTTCGTCGGATCCGACGCCCTGGGCATCGCGACGATACTCCAGCGCGCCATCGCCGACCGGCCCCATGACCTCATCCTCACGGGTGCCATATCCGGTGACGAGGCACGAGGTCACGTCGGACCGATGCTGGCCGCCATGCTCGACATTCCGATGGTGGCCCTGGCCACGGAGGTCTCCGTGGAGGGTGGGACCGCCACCGTCCGGCACGAGGTGGAGGGAGGACGCGAGCGCATCACGCGCATGGTCCTCCCGGCGCTGGTGACGACGCAGACGGGCCTGAACGAGCCGCGCTACGTGTCGATCCGCGGAATCCGGAAGGTAGCGGGGACGGAGATCCCCGTGCTGGAGGCCGGAGACCTCGATCTGGACAGCTCGCAGGTGGGGGTCGCGGGCTCGGCCGTCACGGTCGAGGAGATCTTCCTGCCCCCGCGCGGCGAGGGCGCCGAGATGCTGGAAGGCAGCGAGGAGACGGTGGTCGAGAAGCTCGTAGAGCGGCTGCAGCGGGAAGGAGCGTTCTAGCCATGCGACAGATCTTCGTGGTGGTCGAACGCTCGGGAGACGGTCTCGACGAGTCGGCGCTCGAGCTCCTCACGGCGGCACGCGGCCTGGGGGATGCAACGGTCTCCGCAGTCCTGATGGGGTCGGATATAGCGGATCTCGCGTCCGAGGCGGCGCGGTGGTTCGACGGCGTCTACGTCTTCGACGATCCCGCGCTCGCGCAGCCCGATGGCGATTTCCAGTCGCGCGTGCTGGCTCCGCTCCTTGACCGGGAGAAGCCGTTTGTCACGCTCGTTCCGCACACCAACACGGGTCTCGAGCTCGCTCCCATGCTCTCGGTTCGGGCCGGCACCCCACTGATCGGCGACGCGATGGCGATCGAGCCGTGTGCGGCGGGAGAGTGCGAAGCCGGCGTGGAGTGCATTCGGACCGTCCGCGCGGTGTTCGGCGGCAAGGTGCAGGCGCGTGTCTCGGCCATCCCCGCAGAGAACGGCGTAATGGTCAGCGTGCGCCCCGGGGCGTATGCGCCTCCAGCTGCGGCACCAGAGGCCGGGGGAACCGTGCAACCGGAGTCGATTCCCGAGGGAGTGGCGCCACGCCGTCAGTACGTGGAGACCGTCGCACCCGACCCGGGCGCCGTCGACATCAGCCAGGCGGAAGTTCTGGTGGCGATCGGTCGAGGGATCGAGGACGAAGAGAACCTCGTGGAGCTGCACTCCCTCGCCCAAGCGATGGGGGCGGAGGTGGCCTGCACCAGGCCGGTGGTCGACAAGAAGTGGCTGGACAAGACCCGCCAGGTGGGTACCTCCGGCGTCACCGTCAGGCCGCGCGTCTACCTGGCGCTCGGAATCAGCGGGTCGTTCCAGCACCTGGGCGGCGTCAAGGGCGATCCCTTCATCGCGGCGATCAATACGGACCCGTCGGCACCGATCTTCGGCGTGGCGGACGTGGGAATCGTCGGCGACATCCTGGACCTGATCCCGCTCCTGGAGGAGAAGATCCGGGAGCGGAGGGGCTAGATAGAGGATAGCGACATGGATTTCGAGCTGAGCAAGGAACAGAAGGACATCCAGAAGGCCGCCCGCCGGTTCGCGAAGGGCGAGTTCGACCGCGAGCTGGCGCTGGAGCTCGAGGAGAAGCACGAGTTTCCGACGGAGATCTGGAAAAAGGCCGCGGAGGAGGGCTTCATCGGCCTGCATTATCCGGAAGCGTACGGCGGCTCGGGATACGGGGTGATGGAAAACACGCTGGTGGTGGAAGAGTTCTGCCGGCGGGATTCCGGGATCGGCGCCGCGCTGATGCTCGTCGATTTCGCCTCCGAGAACGTGCTGCGCTACGGCACCCACGAGCAGAAGGAGCGCTACCTGCCTCCGGTCGCAGAGGGGACGGCGATCTCGGCCGGTGCGATCACCGAGCCCGAGCACGGCAGCGACATTACGGGCATGGCCACGACGGCGGTGAGAGATGGCGACGAATGGGTCATCAACGGCGTGAAGACGTTCATCACGAACGCCGGCATCGCCGACTGGTACGTGGTGGTCTGCCAGACCGATCCCGAGGCGGGCCACAAGGGACAGTCGATGATCCTGGTCGACAGGGACGCCGAGGGTCTGACCACCGCGAGCGTCGGGCAGAAGATGGGCATCCACATGATTCCGACCGGGGAAGTCAGCTTCAAGGATGTCCGGGTACCGGCCGGGAACCTGCTCGGCGAGGAAGGGAAGGGCTTCTACCAGATCCTGGGGTTCTTCGACGAGAGCAGGATCGAGACGGCGGCGCAGGCCGTCGGCACCGCCCAGGGCGCGTTCGACCGGGCGCTGGACTACGTGAAAGGCCGCGAACAGTTCGGGAAGAAGATCGCCCAGTTCCAGGTCACGCAGCATAAGCTCGCCGAGATGGCCACCAAGCTCGAGCTGGCCCGGCTGATCACCTACCAGGCCGCCTGGACCGCCGACCAGGGCAAGCCGGACACGAAGCTCACCGCGATGGCCAAGTACTACGCGGGTCACGCCGCGAAGGAGGTGACGGACGAGGCGATTCAGCTCCTGGGCGGGTACGGCTACATGACCGAATTCGATGTCGAACGCTTCTACCGCGACGTGCGGATCACAGAGATCTACGAGGGCTCGCGCGAAATCCAGAAGAACATCATCGCGGGCGCGGTGATCGGCAGGCTCAAGTAGAGGGGTCGCCCGGCAACGAGACGGAGAACACCATGTCGATCGAAGTATCCGAGATCTTCCTGGTCGCCGCGACCCTGCTGTGCTCCCTCACGGCCGGGCTCGTGTTCGCGTTCGCAGTCGTCGTCATGCCCGGGATTCGGAGCCTGCCCGACCGGGAGCATCTGGGCTCCTTCGCGGCCATGGATCGGGTGATCCAGGAAAACGACCCCCTGTTCCTGCTCGTCTGGGTTGGATCGGCGGTGGTCCTGATCGGCGCCGTACTGCTGAACTACGGTGCTCTTGCCGGTGTGAACCGCTGGCTTCTGCTCGGTGCGGCGGCCATGTACCTGGTGGGTGTGCAGTTGCCGACGATCATCGTCAACGTACCGCTCAACAATCGGCTGCAGAAGCTGGAACTGGACGGGCTCGGTGAGGTCGGTCTGCGCGATGCGCGTGGTGCGTTCGAGGGCCGCTGGATTCGCTGGAACGCGATCCGGACCGTTTTCGCGTGCCTGACTTCCGCCGCTCTCATGGCCCTGTTGCTCCGCATCTGACGGCTTTACGTACTTGCGCGCTGACCTGCCGTCTATCCGACATATCGAAGCCGGGTCTCGCAGTCCCCTCTGAAACCCGGTGCCACCCTTCTCGTACGATCGAGGGCAATCGAACCTGAGCTCTGGAGGACGGGATGGGCATGCGCGTAAGCTCCGCCGCCGCCGCGATTCTGATGGTATGCGCTTTCCCACCGCATATCGAAGCGCAGACACCTCCAACCGTCGAGCGGCCCAAACTTCTTGTTCTCGGA
The DNA here is from genome assembly GCA_037382625.1 of Gemmatimonadota bacterium. Taxonomy (GTDB): domain Bacteria; phylum Gemmatimonadota; class Gemmatimonadetes; order Palauibacterales; family Palauibacteraceae; genus Carthagonibacter. Next base: position 10,911 of record JARRPS010000017.1, read on the forward strand.
GTGTACCATTTTGCCAATCCGGGCCTGGACGTCGTCAAGGTCGATATCGCCGACGCGCTCTCACCTGGCCGGCAGGCCGAGATCCTCTCGGTGGTCGAATCACTGGCTCGCTTCCGCCCGACCAAGATCGCGGTGGAGGCATCGCCTGCATCCGCCTCGCGCCTCGACAGCCTGTACGAGGCGTACCGGTCGGGCCGTCACGAACTCGACCGGGACGAGACGGAGCAGCTGGGCTTTCGCCTTGGAGCAATGCACGGACATTTCCGCGTTCACCCGGTTGACTATCGCACCGATTTCCCATTCGGGGCGCTGCTCGAGTACGCGGAAGAACATGATCCGGAGTTCCTGACGTTCGTGGAAGAAGAGCGCGAGCGCCTTGCGGCCGAGGAGAATCGCCAGCAGAGGGAGAACACGGTGGCCGAGATCCTTCGCCAGGACAACGACCCGGAGGCGCTGGCGGATCGTCACGCCATCTACATGCGGTTCGCGCGAGTCGGAGCAGGGGACACCTACGTCGGGGCCGAACTGCTCACAAAGTGGTACGAGCGGAATATCTACATCTTCAACAACATCCAGCGTCTCGCGCAGCCGGGGGATCGCATTCTGTTGATCATCGGAGGCGGTCACGTCCCGATACTCCGGGAGCTGGCCGATTCCGATCCGGAGCTGGTTCTGGTGGATCCCATCCCGTATCTGCCGAATTAAATCGACCGGGCGACGGGATTGTCAGGGTCGATCTCAGGGCCCCCCGGATCCATCGTCGCCGGGACCGGCCTGCTCCGATTGCGCCGCAAACCAATCCACGATTTCGGGATACAGGTCTGCCGCGGTCGCCCCCTCCGGTCGGTCCCGGTAGAGGTCGATCAGAAACTCGTGGAACTCCGGCGCTTGAAGGAACCCTCTTCCCTCCGACTGCCAGCGCGCGTTCCGGGAAACGAGAAGATCCAGGTCGCTTTCCGGGGCGTAGTCCACGTAGTACAGGGACACGAGCGCCCAGTTCATCATCTCGTTGAACACGCTCTCGGGCCAACCGTACGAGGCCGCTGACTTCTCAGGATCCACCCAGGATGCGCGGTTCTGCATCGCCGCGGCGATTCGATCGGAGTAGAGGGAGGCGGTCGGGTTGATGAACCCGTGGTTCAGTTCCGTGAACAGCAGAGCTCCTCGCCGCAGCCTGATGGATGAGGGTGTGAGCTGGTCGTCCCCCGACAGCCGCCGTTCGTACGGGAAGTTGACGTGCGGCTGGATCTCGCTGAAGCCGGTGTAGCGGAACCAGGTGACGGACTGATTGCCCCTCACGAGCGGCGAGAAGATGATGTTGACGTAGTCGTAGAATTCGACATCGGGGAAATTCCGACGGAGCCAATCGAGCATCTGCTCCACCCCGAGGCTGTCTCGCATGAACGACTCCTGCTCGGCGTACAGCTCACGGTTCGTGCGATAGAACTCCTGGAAGTCGGACGCATCCGCGAACGACTGCATCTGCTCGAGCTCGGGGAGCAACACGTTGCCCTGTCCGACGAAGTTCGTGCTGTTGTATACCGGACTTCGGCGGATGATACCCGAGGAATCGAACACGAACGCGTAGCCGCTCATCTTGGTGGAGCTGTAATTGCCCCTTTCCAGCTCCGCATCCAGCCAGCGCACGAAGGGGTGCTGCTCGACCGCCGAGAAGTGTCCCAACACGTCCTCGTAGTACGGCCCCCGTTTCGCGACCAGGTAGTTGTCCTCGCGCCGGGTGTATGGGGTGAGCGCGATGGCCACGTTCACCATCTCGTAGACCTCGGGCACGCTGGCCGTGATTCTGCCGCGATGTGCCTCGCGGTACGCCTCGTTGAACACGGCCGCCGGTGGCTCCCCCAGGATCCGTGTCGGATAGTCCTGCCCATCGAACCGGATCACGAAGTCGTATGCCTCGTCCAGTCCGACGCTATGGCAGAGGGAATCGGCACCCGAGAAAAAGCAGGCTCGACGCTTCTCGCCTGGCGGTACCTGGATGCCGAGGACATCCGGATCGAGCTCTGGCGCGAGCCGCCAGCCGGTGAGCCTGCCATCGGCGCCCCGTCGTACCTGCACTACCTCGGATTCGGCAATGAGGACTCGCCCTGCTTCGGGGTCCTTCATTTCGGGGGTGCTCGAGTCTGCGGTGCACGCTGCTAGAGAGGCCGCGAGTGCGATCAGGCGGATCGAACGTGAGCCCTGCCCCATCATCAAGCTCCTCGGTCCGGGACTTGGAAGACGACGGTCACAAGTTAGACGATGACCGTACGCCGGAGGTTGAAACGCATCTGAAAGTGTCAACGGCGGTGCCGGCGTCCGCCGGATGTACTGTGCCATGATTGAGTTGCGGGTTACCCGCAGGGCCGGTCGGGCACTACCGAGGCGCGATTCGAACCCGGTGCGCGGGCCCACGGGCCATCAAAGCGCGGTTCGCGGCGCGGCGAGAGTGCTCGGGCTCAGCCCGGCGCTCTCGGCCCGACCTTGCTTCGAGGCAACCGATTGCCGACTACTCGAGTCAGAAGTTGGGCCGGCGGTCGATCAAGCCGAGTGATCGGAGAGAGCCCGGCTCCGTGTGGCGTAGAACCCAGGAGGTACAGATGCCGGCAGATCCGCCTCGCACAGGCCGTAGAGGAGGCCCGACCGCAGCGGCGGCCTTTCTTCTTGCGCTGCTCATGGCCTGCGCCGAAAGGACTCCGGAGCAGGAGGTCGTGTCCGACTCCGCCGGAATGCGGGTCGTGAGCAGCCCCGCAGCGGATCGATCTCTCGACTGGACGTTCACGCCGACCCTTACGCTCGGCGGGGAGGAGACAGGCCCGGAGGCGTTCTACTCGGTGAACGAGAGAACGGTCGGAGTCGATAATGCAGGTCGCATCTACGTCCTCGATGCCGAGGGTCACCGGCTCGTCGTGTTTGCGAGCGATGGCAGCCACCTGCGTACGCTCGGCCGGGAAGGGGAAGGTCCCGGTGAAATCGCGTGGCCGATCCGGCTGGATGTGAAGCCCGATGGAACGGCGCTGATCGAAGACATCGGGCGCGGTCGGGTTCACGGGTTCGACCCGGAGGGAATGCCGATCGAGAGCGACGAGGAGCTCGTCCCGAACACCCGCCGGATCTGGAGCAGCGAGGGGTTTTACTCTTCGATCTCGACGGTCGAGGAGGATCAGATGCTGTATCGCTTCTTCCGAGTCGCGGATTCCGATACCACGGAGCTGGCACGGCTCAAGGCGCCAGCCAGCGGGGTCATCGAGCTCGAGAGCTGCGGCATGGCCGTCTCCGGGATGACTCCCCTGTTTTCCCCGAACGTCGTCTGGGACGCGTGGCGTGACCGGGCGGTCGCCCGGGTCGGGACCTCCTACCAGGTCGATCTCTTCGAGCGAGGTCGTCCGGTGGCGCGCTACCGTCGAGCGGTCGAGCCGGTCGCGGCGAATCGGGAGCTCGCGAAGCGCGAGGTGGGCGAGGGGATGCGCATGATGACCCCGGCCGGCGCACGTCAGTGTGCCTGGGATGAAGTCGTGGAGAAGCGGGGGGTCGCAGAGCTCGTTCCCGCGATTCGAGGCCTCCGAGTCGATCCCGACGGTCGAATCTGGGTAAGCCGCGGTGGGCCGCGTCCGGAACCGACCCCGACCGATATCCTCTCGGCCGACGGCACGTACCTCGGTACGCTGCCGGCCGAGATGCCCTTTCCGATCGGCTTTCTTCCGGATGGAAGAATCCTCGCCGTGGAAACGGACGCGCTCGCGGTGGAACGGCTCGTGGTCTACCGGATCGAAGCGGGGATCCCCGGATAGACCGCTCGTGCTGCCAGCTCGGAGGGTCAGGGTGATTTCCCGCAGGCTCTCCCCCTCCTCGTCCGGCTATAT
>JARRPS010000018.1:0-15867 GCA_037382625.1 Gemmatimonadota bacterium
GCGAATAAGAAGGGATATCGCGTTGAGGAAAGTACTGCTGGTTTTTGGCCTGGAGATCGCTCGCAGGGTGCTCAAGCGAGTACTGCGCGTCTGATCCAAGCCATTCGCTGATCTGATGCCGGGCCGTGCCGCGGGCGGACGGCCCGGTGTAGACTTGCCTGGCCGCGATCAGGCGACGACCTCCAACTCCGTGTCCACCGACACGTCCATCCGCAGCGAATGAAAGACGCTGCAGTACTTCTCGAGCGAAAGGTCGATAGCGCGCTGGGCCCGAGGCTCGGAAACGTCGCCCTCGATACGGAACTTCAGGAACAACGCCGTTACGGCCCTCGGTATCTCGTCCCGCCGCTCCGCCCCGACCTCGACCTGCATCGCCCGGATCTCCTGGCGTCCCTTCTGCAGGATGTCGACCACGTCGATCGCCGCGCAGGCACCGACAGACTCCAGAAGGAGGTTCACGGGCGAGGGACCGACCTGTCCGTCACCGTCGATGGCGGTTCGTGTCTCGTCGACCCGACCTTCGAACCGGAGCTCTCCCTTCCACTCCAAATTAACTATCTGCATAGACTTTCCCATTTTTGTTCATGTCAATTGTGAGAACGGGAGCCGGGGCCGCGATCCGGGACTCACGCTTTCGTCTCCAGCGGGCCGGGGCGAAGATAGGTCTCCTCGAGCATCCGATACAAGCGGGAGCGGCAGCTTCACGCGGCGGGGGAAAGAGAGGAGCGACCGGGATGAAGTCTCACACGGAGTATCTGACCTTGCAGGTTCCCGAGCGGATGATGTTCGTCAACATCACGCCCCGGGTCGAAGCCGAGGTCCGGGCGAGCGGTGTGCAGGAGGGCCTCTGTCTGGTGAATGCCATGCACATTACCGCCAGCGTCTTCATCAACGACGATGAGCCCGGCCTTCACCGGGACTACGAGGTGTGGCTGGAGGAGCTGGCGCCCTTCGACCCGAGCCCGGAGCGATACCATCACAACCGGACCGGAGAAGACAACGCGGATGCGCACCACAAGCGCCAGATCATGGGTCGCGAAGTCGTGGTCGCAATCACGGACGGCCGGCTCGACTTCGGCCCCTGGGAGCAGATCTTCTACGGCGAGTTCGACGGCCGGCGGCCCAAGCGCATTCTGATCAAGATCATCGGCGAATAGCCCCGGACTGGCTCCGGCACGCCCCGCCGCGCATCTTGCTGCGCGCGTCCGGGCGGCGATCGAGCGCTCCGGGACGGAATTTCAGGCACATCGGAGGATGAATGCGAGTGATGGATCATATCCGGGAAGCGCCCAGGAACTGTCGGAGGTCTGCGGGGAGATCGCGGACGTGGGACACGGCGACTGGGCCGAGTTCAAGATGGAGGGACCGCAGGCGGCCCAGGTCAGCGGCGTCCGTTTCGCGCTGATCGACCGCGGCGACCCCGCCGAGCTCTGGTTCGAGCTGAAAGCGGAGACGGTGCAGGGCGAGCAGGTCGTACAGCTTCAGGTGCCCGGATTCCCCTTCAAGGGCGACCAGGTGACGGCGGGGATAGTGCAGGCCATGCAGATGCCGCCCATGAAGATGCCCGACCAGATGCTGTCGATGATGCAGCAGCAGATGCAGTCCAACCCGATGCTCGACGTGGCGGAGCAGTGTCTCTCGGCGACGCTGGTGGGCGAGGAGACGGTGGAGACGCCGGCCGGATCGATGACGGCGTGGCACATCAAGGCTGCAGATGGAAACGACGCATGGGTCAGCGGCGACGTGCCGTTCGGGATCATCAAGGGTAGCGGCGGCGAAGGTGCCGGCGGCGGCACGATGGTGCTGACCGGGTACGGCAGCGACGCCACCTCCTCGATTTCCGGGGAGCCGCAGGAGATGCCGGCGATGCCCGGAATGGCGCCGCAGGACTGACGACCAGGCAGTGACCGGGACCGGCGGGCCCCCCGCCGGTCCCACCCCTGCCCGCGGGGGATCGAATGAACAGCCGAAGAGAGTTCCTCGGATCGATCGGCGTCCCGGCACTCGCCGCGGCCGCCGGCATACCCCTCTTCCCTCCCCGCCTTCGCGCCTCGCCCGGACTGCGTGAGGTGCTGGCCACCCGTCATGACAGCCTCGTGGAGGCGGCCGGTGACGAGGAGTTCTGGGGAGAGATCGCCCGGTCCTTCACGGTGGATCGAAGTCTCGTCAATCTGAACAACGGCGGCGTGAGCCCATCGCCCGCATACGTCCAGGACGCGATGAAGCGACACCTGGACTACTCGAACGAGGCGCCCGTCTACACGATGTGGCGTATCCTCGAACCCCAGCGCGAATCGGTGCGCAAGCGGCTGGCTCGCGAGTGGGACGTCGACGCCGAGGAGATCGCTCTCACCCGCAACGCCTCCGAAGGGCTCCAGATCTGTCAGCTCGGATTCGATCTCGAACGGGGCGACGAAGTCCTTACCACGAACCAGGACTATCCCCGCATGCTGACGACTTTCCGTCAGAGAGAGCGACGAGAGGGGATCGTGCTTCGGGAGATCTCGATCCCGGTTCCCGCCGAAGACCCGGACGAGGTCGTGCGCCGATTCGAGGCGGCGATCACGCCGCGAACGAAGTTGATCCTGGTATGCCACGTAATCAACCTCACCGGCCAGATTCTCCCGGTTCGAGAGGTCGTGGAGCTCGGCAGGCGGCGCGGCATCCCCGTCATCGTGGACGGCGCCCATGCTCTCGCCCACTTCGAATTCACCCTGGCCGAGCTCGACTGCGATTACTACGCGGTCAGTCTGCACAAGTGGCTGTGTGCTCCGCACGGTACAGGCCTGCTCTACGTGCGGCGCGAGAAGATCGAGGGGCTCTGGCCGATGCAGGCTGCCGACGAGCGACTGGACGGCGACATCCGGAAGTTCGAGGAGATCGGTACCCACCCCGCGGCCAACTACCTGGCGATCGCCGAGGCGCTGACCTTCCACCAGACGATCGGCGCCGCCCGTAAGGAGGCCCGGCTTCGCTACCTGCGGGACAGTTGGGCGCGGCCGATGCTCGACCTGCCGGGCGTCTCCTTGCACACGAGTCTCGACCCCCGGTTTTCTTGCGGATTCGCGAACGTGGAGATCGAGGGGATCGAGCCCGGGGCTCTCACTTCGTGGCTCTGGCGAGAGCACCGGATCATCGTGACGCCGATCGTGCACCCGGAATTCCGGGGAATCCGCGTCTCCTCGAGCGTCTATACGACTCCGGAAGAGATCGAGAGGTTCGTCGACGCGATGACCCGCGCGGCACGCCGGGGGATCGAAGCCTGAGCCCGGCCGGCCCGCGGTGACGCCGGCGGCCCGCCTCGCCGAGTGGCTGGACGTCCGCCCGAACGAGATCCGGCTGGTCCTGCTCGCATTCGCCGGGGCGTTCCTGATGATGGCGTTCGTCGTGCTCTCCCGGGCGCTGCGGGAGGCCTTCTTTCTCGAGATCTACGACGCCTCTTCGCTGCCCTACGTGGGCGGGGCCGCGATCGCCCTCGGTCTCGCGGCGGCGGCGCTCTTCAGTCGCGCGGTGTCGACCCGGCATCCGCAATCGGTTCTGCGCGCGACGATCGCCGGTCTGGCTGTCGCGATCCTCGCGCTGCATCCGTTCCTCGATGACGCGGGAACGCTCATCGTCGTCTTCTACCTGCTGACTGCAGTAGGCACCCTCCTGCTGACCTCGGGCTTCTGGCTCGTGGTGAGCGAGATGTTCGCGGTGCGGGAGGCCAAGCGCCTGTTCGGTCTCGTGAGCGCGGGGGGCACGCTCGGGCTGCTGGCAGCCGGTCTTTCCATGCGGCCGCTACTCGGGAGATTCGAACCGCGCGATCTCCTCTTCGTCCTCGCCGGCCTCCTGGGCCTGGCCCTCCTCGTCAACGAGGCGCTTCCCCGCGATCGACTGCGCTCCACGCGAGCGGGCCATGGGCCGGAGGCCCCTGCCCGGAGCGGCGAGGGCTTCCGACTGGTGACATCGACCCCGCAGGTTCGGTTGATCGCGATCGTGTTCCTGCTGGTCGGCGCGGCGAGCGCCCTGGTCGACTTCCAGTTCAAGGAAGCGGTCCAGTCCTCCCTGGGCCGGGGACCGGAGATGGCGGTGTTCTTCGGGGATTTCTATGCCTGGACTGGAGGCCTGGCCCTGATCGTACAGCTCTTCGCGACGACGCGACTGCTCGCCTCGCTCGGGATCGCTGGAAGCGTCGCACTGGTTCCCCTCATCGTGGCGCTCGGTTCGGTCGGCATGCTGGTCGTTCCGGGGCTCGCCATGGCCACAGGCCTGCGAGGCGCCGACTCGACGCTCCGCAAGTCGGTGTTCCGATCCGTCATGGAGTTCCTGTGGGTGCCCGTGCCGCACGAGGTCCGTCGTCGGGCCAAGACCTTCGTGGACTCCGTCGCGGATGCGCTGGGTGAGGGCCTGGGCGTGCTGATCGTGTTTCTCTGGGTGACGTTGCCGGGCCTTCCCTCCCGCTGGCTCTCGGTCTTCGTGATCGTCATCTGCAGCTGTCTGCTGGTGCTCTCCGGACGTATCGGCGCCGAGTACTTCCGCACCCTGCGTTCCCGCCTCGCGATCGGCGGAATGGATGACACGCTCACGGGCACGAGCGGTTCGAGAGCCCATACTTTGAGCCGTCTCGACATCACGCGGGTCCTGAGGACGAGCGGCCTCGACCTGGGCGAGACCCCGGAGTCAGGCTCTCCCGGCTCTGGCCCCTCCGATGCCGCCCACGGCGCCGAGGGGCCGGGCTCCGAAGATCCTGATACGGTCCTGCGCTCCCGCGACCTGGAGCGAATCACCGAATTGCTCCGCGAAGGGGGAGTCACCGACCCCGACCTCGTGCCTCCGCTCGTGCGGCTCCTGGCGCGCGACCGTCTTCTCGATGCCGCCGCTCGGGTGCTCATCGAGATCGGCGAGCCCGCGATCCCCGAACTGACGAGCCTGCTGGCCGACGAGAGTGCCGATTTCGTGATCCGGCGTCGACTCCCCAGGGTTCTCGCGCACATTCCCGCCGTCGCGGCGGATGACGCACTGGTATCGGCGCTGGAGGCGAACCGGTTCGAGATCCGCTATCGGGCCGCCGTCGCCCTGGCCCGACGGCGGAGGCTGGGTCTTCCCGCCTCGTCGGATCGTACGGAAGAGAGAGTCTGGCGCGCGATCCGTACCGAGCTCGGCCGCGGAAGAGCGGTCTGGGAGCTCGCACGCCTGCTGGATGACGTGGACCCGGATCCGTTCGTCGAGCGGCGGCTCGGCGAGCGCGGCCAACTCAGTCTCGAGCACATGTTCCGGATGCTGGGACTGGTCGAAGACTCGGAGGCGATCCGGTCCGCCTGGAAGGCGATCCTCGCCGACCAGCCCGAGGCCCGCAGCTTCGCCCTCGAATACCTCGATCAGGTCCTCCCGAAGGATGTCCGGGACCGGCTGTGGCCATTCATCGGGGATATGAGCGCCGACAGGAAACGACGTGCGATCCGACCGCTGGACGACGTACTGGCCGACCTGGTGCGCACCGGCGCCACACTGTTCGGCGACGGCGAAGACCGGCAGGCGCTCCGACGCTATCTCGACGGTGCCGGCCCGGGTCCTTCTCCGGACGAAGAAGCCGAAGCCATCGACGAATCCGACGAGAGCGGCCCGATCGAGGGAGGCGCCTGACCCGAGCCCCCTGCTACGCGCTGGGCTCCTCCCTGCGCGGGCGCAGACGCGACCGCCATCCCCTCGCTGCGAGGAAATGCTGCACGCGGGGATACTCCCCCTTCACGAGACAGGCCTGCACCCGGCTCTCGGCCACCCGGTCGAGGGCCGTGACCCTCTCGTGCTGGCGAAGGTGCTCGGCCCAGGAATCCACCATGAACACCTCGATGTGCCGGTCCGGGTCGGCGGAGTCCACGAACAGGTCCCAGAAGTACGCGCCGCTGCGGCGTCGACGGCGTCGCAGATCGGCCATCGCGGCCTCGAATTCCGCCAGCTTCGCCGGATCCACCTTGTAGCCGACCGAGACCAGCACCGGCCCCTCCTGCGGCTCGATCGATTCTGCCACGGTCGGAGCCGGCCAGTGACGGGTGGGCGCGAGATCGAGGCCTACCGTGTTCTTGATGCGGAAGCGGTACCGGGAGCCGGCTCCGATGAGGACCGCGACTCCCGCCACCAGGATCGTGATACCGAGCCCGAGCTGACTCGCCACGGCGCCCCAGAACATGCTGCCCAATGTGGATGCAAGGAAAAAGACCAGCACGAAGAGGGCCATTCCGCGCGCGCGCACCCAGCTCGGCAGGACCGTCTGGGCCGCCGTATTCAGGGTGGTCAGGATGTGGAGCCAGCCGATCCCCGCGATCCAGGAGAGCACCAGGAAGAGGGGCCAGCTCCGGACGAGCGCGATGCCGACCATGGCCGCTCCGAAGAACAGGGTGCCCGTCGTCGCGATGCGATCCAGTGACAGGCGCTGCCGGAGTCTCCCCAGCGTCAGAGCGCCGGTAACGGCGCCGGCGCCGAATGCGGCCAGAATCCAGCCGTATCCCGCGGCATCGGTTCCGAGTTCGACTCTCGCGATCAGGGGCAGGAGTGCCCAGAGCGCACTCGCCGGAAGGACGAACAGGCCCAGCCGGACGAGCACCGCGTTCATCTGGGGCGTATGCCTCGCATAGCGGATTCCCGCCCTCAGCGCGCCCACGAATTGCTCCGCCGGAGCGGGTCCGGGCACGTTCGGCCGCCGCCAACCGGTGACCACGAAGACGACGCCCATGTAGGTGGCGGCGTTCAGCAGAAAGGCGGCGCCGGCTCCGGCGTTGGCCACCAGCAGTCCGCCGACGGCCGGGCCCACGGCCCGCGCGAGGTTCACCCCGAGGCCGACCAGATCGATCGCCGCCGGAAGCTGCCTGCGCGGCACGAGTTCGGGCAGAACCGCTCGCCAGGCGGGCTGCATCAGCGCTCCGCCCGTACCCATGAGGAAGGTGAACACCAGCAGCAGCGCAGGCGTGGTGCCTCCGGTGATCGTCAGCAGGCCGAGGACGGCCGCACTGGCCATCAGCCAGAGCTGTGAGGCGAGCAGGACCCTGCGCCGATCGAGAACGTCGGCCAGTACGCCGGCGGGCAGAACGAAGAGGAACATCGCGAGGCCGGCGGACGCCTGCACGAGCGAGACGAGGATCGGCGTGGGGGCGAGGTCCGTCATCAGCCAGGCCGCTCCGACCTGGTGAATCCAGGTCCCGATCGCCGAGAACACGTTGGCGATCCAGAGCGCCCGAAACGTCCTGTGCCGCAACGGGTCCCACTGCGACTCTCGCCGGGATCCCTCTTCCGGCTTCAGGCCGGGCCCCGAATCCGCTGCTTCTACTCGCAGGGTCGACCGCTCCGACGGCCACCGGTGCCCAGCATCGGAATCCGGATGCCGGATTCGCGCGCCACTTCGATGGCTTCCTCGTATCCGGCATCGGCATGGCGGACGACTCCCATGCCGGGATCGGTGGTGAGAACTCTCTCGAGCCTGCGCTCCGCCGACACCGAACCGTCGGCGACGATGACCTGGCCCGCGTGCTGGCTGTAGCCGATGCCCACGCCGCCGCCGTGGTGGAAGCTGACCCAGGTCGCGCCGCCCACCGCGTTGATCAGTGCGTTGAGGATCGGCCAGTCGGACACGGCGTCCGTGCCGTCCTTCATCGCCTCCGTCTCGCGATTCGGGCTGGCGACGGAGCCACAATCCAAGTGATCGCGTCCGATCACGATCGGCGCACTGACCTCGCCCCGGGCGACCATCTGGTTGAATCGGTGTCCGGCCCGGCAACGTTCGCCATACCCGAGCCAGCAGATCCGCGACGGCAGCCCCTGGAAGTGGATTCGCTCCCGAGCCATCTCCAGCCACCGGTGCAGGTGTCGGTCTTCCGGAAACAGGGCCTTGATCGCTTCGTCGGTCCGGTAGATGTCTTCGGGATCCCCGGAGAGCGCCGCCCAACGGAACGGTCCCTTGCCTCGACAGAACAGCGGCCGGATATAGGCGGGCACGAACCCCGGATAGTCGAAGGCGTCCTTCACGCCGTGATCGAAGGCCCGCTGCCGAAGGTTGTTCCCGTAGTCGAACACTTCGGCGCCCGCCGCCTGGAACGCGAGCATCGCCCGGACGTGCCGCGCCATGGCATCGTTCGAACGGGCGGCGTATGCCTCGGGATCGTTCCGTCTCAGGATCTCCGCTTCCGAGACCGAGAGACCCTCGGGTACGTACATCAGGACGTCGTGCGCGGGGGTCTGATCGGTCACGATGTCAGGGCGGAATCCTCGCTCCACGAGTGCGGGAAGCACCGTGGCCGCATTGCCGAGCAGCCCCACCGAGAGGGCCTCGCCCGCATCCCTGGCCGCCTCGCAGATCCTCACGGCCTCGTCCAGGTCATCGAGCACCCGGTCCACGTACCGGTGCTCGCGCCGCCGTTCGGCCTTCGCCGGATCCACCTCGACGACGAGGGCGACCCCACCGTTCATCGTCACGGCCAGCGGCTGAGCACCCCCCATCCCTCCGAGCCCGGCGGTGAGTGTGATCGTCCCGGCGAGTCCGTCCCTTCCCTGCTGAGCGGCGAGAGCGCCGAGCGTCTCGTAGGTGCCCTGAAGAATGCCCTGTGTGCCGATGTAGATCCAGGAGCCTGCAGTCATCTGGCCGTACATCATCAGCCCCGCGGCGGCCAGCTCGTCGAAGTGCTCCTGCGTGGCCCAGTGAGGCACGAGGTTCGAGTTCGCGATCAGCACGCGCGGGGCGTCCCTGTGCGAATAGAACACCGCCACCGGCTTGCCCGACTGAACGAGCAGGGTCTCGTCGTCTTCCAGTTCGCGCAGACTCCGGACGATCGCGTCGAAGCACTCCCAGTTGCGAGCCGCCTGTCCGCGACCGCCGTATACGACGAGGTCCTCGGGACGCTCGGCCACTTCCGGGTCGAGATTGTTCATCAGCATCCGGAGCGCCGCCTCCTGCTGCCAGCCCTTGCAGGAGATCTCCGTGCCACGGGGGGCGCGGATCTCGCGCGGCCCGCTCGCTTCATTCATCCGTGCACCACCTTTCCTCGCTTGATCACGCTGCGCACCGGATTGTGTCCGATCCTGTAGACCATTTCCTCGAGCGACGTCACGTCCCACAGCTGCAGATCAGCCAGCGCACCCGTCTCGAGCCTTCCGCGGTCGAAGAGCCCGCTGGCCGCGGCCGCCCCCTTCGTAGCTGCCACGAAGGCTTCCTCGGGCGAAAGACCGTTGACCCGGCATGCGAACTGAACCGCCAGCGGCATCGAGGCCGCGTACCCTCCCGGGCAGAGATCCGTGCCGAGGCCCACGGTGAGCGCGGCTTCCTTCCATCTTCGTGCGTCGATCGGCCGCGGGTGCTTGACGGCGAAATCGATCAGGGGCATGAGGACGGCCGTCACGCCGGCCCCGGCCAGCGCCTCGAGATCATCCCGCGTCGCGTAGTTCAGGTGATCGGCCGAGGTGCATCCGAGCCCGGCGGCCACTGCCGCTCCCCCGGTGCGGGCGTATTGCTCGGCGTGAATCTTCGGTGCCATTCCCGCCTCGACGCCTGCCTCCAGCACCCGTCTCGCATCTTCGGGGGTGAACCAGCCCCCGTCGCAGAATACGTCGCAGAAGCGCGCGAGCTCGAGACGGGCCACCTCCGGAATCTGCTCCGCCACCACTTCGTCCACGTAGCGCTCCCGATTCCTTCCCGGAGGAATGTCGTGCGCTCCCATGAACGTGCTCACGAGGTCCACCGGGTGTTCGGCGTCCAGCAGCCGGTTCACCTCGAGCAGCTTGATTTCATCCGCCGTCGTCAGGCCATATCCGCTCTTGCTCTCGACGGTCGTGGCGCCGTGCGCCAGCATCTCGTCGAGCCGCGGGAGGGCGGCCTCGGCCAGTTCCTCCCGGCTCGCGCGGCGCGTGGCCTCCACCGTGGCCAGAATGCCGACGGGAATGCCCAGCGCTTCGGTCTCCTCTCGCGTCCGGGTCAACCGGGAAGCGTACTCCCGCATCCGCGTGCCACCGAAGACGAGGTGCGTGTGGGCGTCCACGAACCCCGGGGCGACGACGCCGCCCCCGGCATCGAGCACGCGGGCGCCTTCCAGAATGACCGTTCGTCGCACCTCCGACTCGGGGCCGGCGGCGATCACGCGGTCCTCCGCGATCGCGACCACGCCGCCCGGAATCCGCCCGAGCCCGGTCCCCGGGCCCGAATCCCCGGCGCAGGTCAGAAGCTCCGAGGCGCCGCTGACCAGGAGATCGGCGGTCGGAAGCGATCGCGAGCGCGGTGTCACGCCAGCAGCGCCGTCTCGACGACCTGCTCCGTCGTGAACTCGTGTGTCTGCAGGTAGAACTTCACGACTTCCTCCAGCGCGCCGAGCGGCACCGGACCGATCAATTCGGTCCCGGCCACGGCGACCCCGTAGCGCGCGGCTTCCGACCGAACCGTCTCGAGCACCCTGTGGATCGGAGTCTGCGTGTAGTTCACGAGGTTCATGGACACCTGCACCATTCCCCGCTCCTCCAGAGCGAAACCCATTCCCCGGACGGCCCTGTACCCGCCATTGATGTGTCGGACGGCTCGCGCGATCGTCTGCGCGATCTCGACGTCATCGGTTCGCAGATTCACGTTGAAGGCGATGAGTGGAAACCGGGCCCCGGTGACCGTCGCACCCGCCCTGGGGTTGAATTCGGCCGGGCCTTCGTCCGGCGCCCAGACCGGGTCCTTCAGTTTCTCCTCGAGAGCCTCGTACTGTCCCTTGCGGATCTTCGGAAGGCTCTGTCGCTCGGGGCGCGTCGCCGCGTCCTCGTAGTAGTAGACCGGAACGCCCCGGGCACCGAGCCATGCCCCGAACGCTCGTGCGATCTCGACCGCTCGCTCGGTGGTCACATCGCGAATCGGGATGAACGGAACCACGTCCAATGCACCCTGCCGGGGGTGCTCCCCTTCGTGTACGCGCATGTCGATCGCCTCGAGCGCGGCCTCCGCCAGCGACTTCGCCGCCTCGAGCACCTGCTCGGGCTCGCCGAGGTAGGTGATCACCGCCCGGTTGTGGTCGGCATCGGCAGACCAGTCGGCGACCCGCACGCCCGGCACGGAACGCACCGCCTCGACCAGGGCTTCGACCACTTCCGGCCGGCGACCCTCGCTCACGTTCGTCTCACACATCAGGACCTCAGGCATTTCCATCTCCTCCCACCACGGCGTATACGCTCTGGAGTTCTCGGGCCCGGGCCTCGATCTCGGCCTTCACGCTCTCGTCCTTCACGCTCGAGAGGTTGATCGCGACGTTCGCGAGGCACCCCTCTGCGCCGCTGCGAGCCAACGATCGTGCGACGGCCAGGTCCGACTCCGCGTTTCGGTTGAAGGACGCCGACAGCCGATCCGCCAGTTCGAGGACACGGACGCACCGGACGCCGTTCTCGAGAGGGACGCGTGACGCGCCGACCATACCTTCCTGGATCGCCGCCGAACGGGCAGCCTTCTCTTCCTCCGTGCACTTCGGCAGCGTGAACGCTCGCATCACGGCGCCGAACGCCTCCGAGTCCTCTTTCCCACCCTGCATCAGGTCTCGCGTCAGCTGCTGCGCCTCGTTATCGATCGCGACATAGAAATCGTCACTCTCCAGGTCCGGCTTACCCTTCGAGACCCGGGCCACCATGCCGACCAGTCCGGCCGCCATGGCGCCCGCGACCGCTGATGCCGTCCCGCCGCCGGTCGCGTTGTCTGCGGGATCGAGCACTTTCAGAAAGGCCTCGAGATCTGAATCCGTCCATGTCTTCATGGTTCTCTCCTCTGTGCCTCGCCGAGCGCCTGTCGCACCTCGGCGAGGATCGTATCCGATCCGATCAGGTCTGCGATCGCCTCGATGTCCGGCGTGAGGGGACGGTCGTGCTCGAGGAATCGCACCCGCGATCGAATCTGCCGAAAGGCGGCCGCGGTTCCCCGTCCCAGCCGCTCCGGCCCGCGATCGCGTAGCTCCACGGCTTGAGCGGCTGTCAGGAATTCGACGGCCAGCACCGTACGGACGTTGTCGAGGATCTCGAGCGCATGCCGGGCGGCATTCGCTCCCATGCTCACGTGATCCTCCTGATTCGCACTCGACGGAATCGAGTCCACGCTGTCCGGGTGCGCCAGCGTCTTGTTCTCCGAGACGAGCGCGGCCGCCGTGTACTGGCCGAGCATCAGCCCGCTGTCGAGGCCCGGGTTCGCTACCAGCATGGAGGGCAACCCGGCGCTCAATTCGGGAGTCAAGAGCCGGAAGCAGCGTCTCTCGCAGATGCTGGCGACTTCGGCGATCACGATTCCCAGGAGGTCGTGCCAGAAGGCCAGGCCCTGGCCATGGAAATTCCCGCCACTGATCGCACGTCCCTCTCCATCGGCATCCGGGAAGATCAGCGGGTTGTCGCTCGTGCCGGTGAGCAGGCTCTCGAGGCGACTTCGCACGAAGGCGACCGCGTCGCGCGCCGGACCGTGGACCTGCGGGACGCATCGAAGGCTGTAAGCGTCCTGGACCCGCTCCGGGTCCGAGTCGATCAACCGGCTTCCATAGAGGAGAGCGCGGATTCGGGCCGCGGCATCGGTCTGGGCCTTCTGTCCATTCGCGTCATGGAGGAGCGGGTGGAAGGCCGACGATAGAGCCAGCAGCGCCTCCATGGACAGGGCCGCCGAGATGTCGGCGTGGTCGAGGAGCCGTTCCGCTTCCGTGACGGCCAGGGCACCCGCTGCCAGCATGAAGGTCGTCCCATTGGTCAGCGCCAGCCCTTCCTTCGGTCCGGGCACCAGCCTCGGGATACCGGCAGCCTCCATCGCATCGGCACCCGACATGAGGCGACCCTCGAACCACGCCCGGCCACTGTGGTCCTCCCGGTTCGATCCGTCGGGCTCCCGGGTCAGCACCACGGCGATGTGTGCCAGTGGTGCCAGATCCCCGCTGGCCCCCAGCGAACCCTTGGAGGGCACGAAAGGCGTGACGCCCCGATTCAGCATCCGGATCAGCGATTCGGCGAGGTCCGTTCGCACGCCCGACAGTCCCCGGGCGAGCGTGCTGGCGCGGATCGCCATCATCGCGCGGACGATCGGCTCCGGGAGCGGCGCACCGGAACCCGCGCAGCACTTCAGGATCACGTTTCGGGAGAGCCGGCTCGCGTCGGCAGCGGGGATACTGGTGTTCGCGAGGGCGCCGAAGCCGGTGTTCACGCCGTAGATCTTCCTGGTGCCTTCCGTCACGGCGGTCTCCACCCAGGCGAGGCTGCGCTCCATCCGCTCACGCGCCTCCGGAGGAAGCGGCGCGATCTTCTCGCCCCGCTGGGCGACCGCCACGACGTCCTCTATGCTGAGACCTGTGCCCGTGATCGTGATCATCGACCATCTCGCGGTACGGGAATGAGAAGCGCGCAGAATCATCGCCGGGGACGCGTTCCCGCTGGCGTCCGGAAACTATGTGGGCTCACGGAGGGGAGCCAGACGGGAGAGCGGCATTGCGCACGGCGCAGACAGAAGCCACGATGACCGGTCGAGCAGAGAGCCCGCATTTCGAGCAACGCACGAGGAACATATGCAGCAGATCGGACCAGTCATCTCGAGTTACGGCATCGAGAACCACGGGATCTCGGGCGCGAGCATCGTTCGCTGGAACTACACGACGCCCGCCCTCTACGAGCACGCGATCCGGGCGAACGAGGCGATTCTCGCCGCCGGTCCCCTGGTGGTGCGGACGGGAGACCACACGGGACGATCCCCGCTCGACAAGTTCGTCGTCGAAGAACCGACCTCCCAGACCCGCATCTGGTGGGGCGACGTGAACCGGCCCTATCCCCAGGAGAAATTCGTCGATCTGCACCGGCGCATGCTGGCCTACCTTCAGGGCCGCGGCATCTTCGTACAGGATCTGTGGGCCGGTGCCGATCCCGAGTACCGGATTCCGATCCGTGTGATCACCGAGAGCGCCTGGCACAGCCTCTTTTCGCGGAACATGTTCATTCGACCTCCGCGCAGCGCGATCGGCGATCACAAGCCGGACTTCACCATTCTTCAGTGCCCGGGCTTTCACGCCGACCCTCAGGTCGATCCGACGAATTCCACCGTGTTCATCATCCTCGACCTCGGACACCGGATGGTCCTGATCGGCGGCACCAGCTACGCCGGCGAGATCAAGAAGTCGATCTTCACCGTGATGAACTACCTGCTCCCTCTCTCGGATGTGCTGCCGATGCACTGCTCGGCCAACGTGGGAGCCGAAGGAGACACCGCAGTGTTCTTCGGGCTGTCGGGCACCGGGAAGACGACTCTGTCGGCCGATCCCGGGCGAACCCTGATCGGGGACGACGAACACGGCTGGAGCGATCGGGGCGTCTTCAACTTCGAGGGCGGCTGCTATGCCAAGGTGATCCGGCTCTCGGAGGAGGCCGAGCCCGAGATCTACGCCACGACGCGCCGGTTCGGCACCGTGCTCGAGAACGTGATGATCGACCCGGACACCCGGGAGCTGGATCTCGACGACGACTCGCTGACCGAGAACACCCGCGCCGCCTACCCGATTCACATGATCCCGAATGCTTCCGAGACGGGCATGGCCGGGCACCCGAAGAACATCGTAATGCTCACCGCCGATGCCTTCGGCGTTCTTCCTCCGATCTCGAAGATGACGGCCGAGCAGGCGATGTATCACTTCCTCTCGGGCTACACGGCGAAGCTGGCAGGTACGGAGAAGGGACTCGGCGACGAGCCGAAGGCGACGTTCAGCGCCTGCTTCGGCGCTCCGTTCATGGCGCTGCACCCCTCGGTCTACGCCGAGATGCTGGGACGGAAGATCGCGAAACACGAGGTGGACTGCTGGCTGGTGAACACCGGGTGGAGCGGAGGGCCTTACGGAGTGGGCGAGCGGATGAAGATCGGGCACACGCGCGCGATGGTCCACGCCGCCCTCGACGGCAGCCTGGCAGGTGTCGAGACACGGCCGGATCCGGTGTTCGGCGTTCACGTTCCGGTCAGCTGTCCCGGCGTGCCCGACGACGTCCTCGATCCGCGCAACACCTGGTCGGACAAGGACGCCTACGACCGTGCGGCGCAGGACCTCGCCGACCGATTCCGGAAGAACTTCGAGCGGTACGAGGAGCACGTGACCGAACCCGTGCGGGAAGCCGGGCCGAGGACGGCCTGAGGCTCTGAGCGCACCCGTCGGTCGACGACGGAAGCGCTCCTGCCAACGATCGAGGATCTTCGTGATGAGTCGCAGATGAGCGAGTTGATCCGCAGCGGCGCCCCCCGCATCGAGCTCGACTCGGCGACGACGGCGTGGGAGCAGGAGCAGACGGACGTCCTGCGCCGTCGATCGGGGCTCGTGTTCTTCCTTCTGGCCGGACTCCTCGCGCTCCTCAACCTCCTGGATTTCTACGTTCTGCATGCCGGGGCGGCCGTCATCTCCGACGCGTCGCCATGGTACTGGCCTCTGGAGTGGCTCGTGCCGGGCCATCTCGGGCTCGCGGGCTTCGTCGTTCTTCGCTGGCCCGCGACGACCGAGGCGATCGAGCGGTACGTCTGCTCGGTGATCGTGACCGGCATTCTCGTCAGCGCTTTCTCCGATGCGGCCTTTCTAGCCGGCATGGCGCCCACCCGCACGAACGGGCTCGTACTGTTCATCGCTGCGGTTCTGCCCTGGCGTGTCCGGTATCAGGCGATCGCCGCGGGCGTGGCGGCCACGGCGTACCCGCTCTTCGTCCTGATCACGGAGAGCACGATGCCTTCTGTCGCAGCCTCGTGGGCCCAGGTCAGTGAACCCTACCGTGACCGCGCGGTTCAGGGCGCCCTCGGAGCCGCCCTGGTCGCCGGGGCCTCGGTCATCGTCAGCTGGTCGCTGTTCTCCATCCGGCGGGAGCTGCGGAAGGCGCAGAAGCTTGGCAACTACGTGATCCACC
>JARRPS010000019.1:0-14665 GCA_037382625.1 Gemmatimonadota bacterium
ACGTCGATCTGAAGGGTGAGCGTTTCTGTTCCGAGTGCTCCGCGCTGATCCTCTCCAGCTCCTCCACCGATCCCGGGAGCTGATCCGGTCCTCACGCGGCTCGAAAGTGTTCGAGTCGGTCGCTCGTTGCGGATCCGGGAGGCTCCCGGGTTGCGCCCCGGACCCCGTTGCCTATGCTCAGCCCGGTTCAATCCCGAATCCGGCCTCCGGGTCCGAAGGGGGACCCGCTGCGGGTGTGCAAAAACGAGTGGAGCGAATCGATGTCGAGATGCTGGCTGATGAAATCGGAACCCGGCGCCTATTCGATCGATGATCTGGAACGGGACGGAACGACCTGCTGGGATGGGGTGCGGAACTACCAGGCGCGCAACTTGATGCGTGAGATGAAAGAGGGGGACGCGGTTCTCTTCTACCATTCCAACGCGAATCCTCCCGGCGTGGTCGGGATCGCGCGAGTGTGCCGGGAAGCGTACCCGGATCCCACCTCCTGGGACCCGAACGGCCGCTACTTCGATCCGAAGTCGAGTCCGGAGGCGCCCCGGTGGTGGATGGTCGACATCGCCTTCGTCGAAAAGCTGCCGCGCACCGTTCCCCTGTCGGAACTGAAGGCTGATCCAGCGCTCGAGGAGATGCTGGTGACCGGGAAGAGCAGGCTGTCGGTCCAGCCCGTGGAGCAGCCGCATTTCGACCGGGTCGTCGGGCTGGCGCGCGAGGAGGAGGCGTGAGCGGCGACCGCTGGCGTCTGGAGGATATCTACCCGGTTCATGCCGACTGGGAATCGGAGCTGTCGAACCTGATGCAGCTTCCCGCCCGGATCTCGGCCTTCCGGGGCCGGCTGGCCGAGGGCCCGGAAGTCCTCGTCGAGTGCCTCGGCACCTACTACGACGGTCTCAGGCGACTCTACCGCGCCTCCTCGTATGCCTCGATGCGGTACCACGAGGACACGCGTGTCGGAGAGACGGCCGAGATGGAGCAACGTGCTCGGCTCGTGGGAACCGCCCTGTCGGAAGCCGCCAGTTTCATCGACCCCGAGATTCTGGAGATCGGCGAGACCACCGTCCGAACATGGCTGGACGAATTCGCGCCGCTGAAGGTCTATGCTCACGTACTGGACGATGCACTCAGGCGCGCCGAGCACACGCTGACGCCGTCGGAAGAGGAGATCGTGGCGACCGCCGGTCTGATCACGGATGCCCCGTACAGCGTCTATGGTATGCTGGCCAACGCTGACATGCCCTGGCCGACGGTCCGGCTGTCCGACGGTACGGAGGAACGGCTCGATCAGTCGACCTATGCCCGGCTGCGCGCCTCGTCAGTCCGGGAAGACCGCGAGATCGTGTTTCAGGCCTTCTGGAGCAAGTGGCAGGAATACTCCCGCACCTTTGGTGCGACCCTGTACGGTCAGATCAAGCGCGATCTGTTCCGGGCGCGCGTTCGCAAGTACCCCAGCTCCCTGGCGGCGGCCCTCGACGCGGATCGAATTCCGGAGCGGGTTTATCGGACCCTGATCGATGAGGCGAACGCAGGGCTCCCGGTCCTGCATCGCTACTTCCGCCTTCGCGCCAGGATGCTGGAACTCGATCAGCTGGCGTATTTCGACATCTACCCACCCCTGGTGCGGACCGATCGAAAATTCGGGATCGACGAGGCGAAGACGATCGTTCTCGACGCCGTCGAGCCCCTGGGGCCGGAGGCGAGGACGATCGTCAGCTCGGGCTTTGAGGGCGGGTGGATGGATGTCTACCCCCGGCCGGGCAAGCGCCCCGGCGCCTACATGAACGGGCACGTGTACGACGTTCACCCCTATGTCCTCATGAACTACACGGACGACTATCGCTCCGTGTCCACGCTGGCCCACGAATGGGGGCACGCGCTTCATTCGAGCCTTGCCAACCGTTCACAGGACTTCGTGAACTCGGGGTATTCGATCTTCACGGCCGAAGTCGCCTCCACCTTTCTCGAAGCTCTCCTTCTCGACCGGATGCTGCGTGCATCGGAAACCGACGAGGAGCGGATCTTCTTCCTCGGCCACGCCCTCGAGGGCCTTCGAGGCACCTTCTTCCGACAGACGATGTTCGCCGAGTTCGAGCTCGCGATCCACGAAGTCGTCGAGGAAGGCGAAGCCCTGTCCGGCGATCGCCTGACAGCGATGTACGGCGAGCTCGTCCGACGTTACCACGGTCACGACGAGAGCGTCGTGCTGGTGGACGACGCGTACACCGTCGAATGGGCGTACATCCCGCACTTCTACTACAACTTCTACGTATACCAGTACGCCACCTCGGAGGCTGCCTCCGCTCTGTTGGCGGAGCGGCTTCTCGCGGGCGAGACGGGGGCGGGGGATCGCTTCCTCGGCCTGCTGCGGGCCGGGGGCTCGGACTATCCGTACGAGCTGATGGTCCGGGCCGGCGTGGACCTGGCGAAGCCGGAGCCCTATCGGGCGCTTCTCCGGCGCATGGAGGCGATCATGGACGAGATCGAGGCCCTTCTGGACGACTGAATCAGGAAGTCGAGTCCGACGGAGGAATCCGGGCGGGGATCGAGTACGACGAAGCCTGTCCGGCCCAGAACTCCCAGCCGATACCGACCAGCGTTCCATCCCGCAGTACTACGGGAGTGAGCTCGTCGTCTGTCACCCTGCCGTCGTCGTCCTCGACCCGGGTATAGTAGAAGAGAACTTCCCAATCGTACCCCGCGGCCTCGTAGGTCTCACTGCGGTGCGGATTCTGAAGCAGGGGTCGGGGCCCGCCGATCGGAATCTGCAGTTGGTTCACGCCCAGGGTATCTTCGGCGATTTCGACCGGTCCGGCCGATTCCGTGCCGGCGGCACTCACGCTCTCGGTCCCCATCACGTCGAAGACCTGGTCTCGCGTCATACCCGGCCGGAGACGCTCCAGGTTCTCACGGTTCGTCTCCCGAAATCCCCCGGCCGACGCACAGGCGGCGAAGATCAGCGCCAGCGCGACGATCGCGGCCGCCGGGTGGTGAGGGACCTGACCGTGTGAGGCGGACATGCGGTTTCTCCTTCGAGTCGTTCCAGCAGACAGAGACCGTTTCCCTTCCAACAAGATAGGCGGTCGGGGAGGCGACGGGCACGTTCCGGACCGCGGGGCGCCAGACTGGATGCGGCGGGCCTCGTTCCGCTATCTTGTACCGAGCCGATCAGGGCCCGGACTATCGCATCGGCGGGCCGGCGGGCGTCCCCTCGACCGACTCGACCGTCGGAAGGAGCGCAGATGGAGCTGCAGGTACTGGTTCAGGGGCCGGACACGGTCCACCCGATCATGGTAGAAGCGCCCGAGAGCGAGAACCCCAAGCGGATCTATGCGGAGGCCCTGGCTCAGGGCGCGCCCGTGGTCTGTTTCGGGAAGAGTTGCTTCCGGGTCGATCGTATCCTCGGAATCGTGATCCGGACCACCTTCATCGACAAGGACAAGTGGTAGCCGGGATTCGGTCCGCGGCCCCCGGGAGGTGCGCGACCTCCCGGGTCAACCTGCGTACAGATCGATGATTCTCTGGATCGCCCGTCGGCACACGCGGCAGAAATACTCGGCCCGCGTGAACATGATGCAGTCGATCTCGGACCGGTACAGCCCCTCTGCCTCGTACATCGCCCCTTCGAACGCTCCCACCCGGTTGGCGTACCGCATGGCGGACAGCATTTCCCGCTCGATCTGACGCTGGCGCTCGAAGAGCTCGTCGAACTCCGATTCCGGGGCCGAGCGTTCCACGAGGGCTTGTCGCTCCGCCCGGATCCTGCGGGAGTGCTCCTCATAGGCCTGCTTTTCCCACGGCGTCGGAAGGGGCGTTCCCCGCTCGACGAGGTCACCCCACTTCAGGGCCGCGGGATCGTGCAGGGCCGTCACGTTGGGCTCCCACGGCTCGGGATGTGTGTCTCCCCCCGTCTCGTACGCCACGTCCGAGGTGTAGTACTCGTCGGCGAGCCCCGCGAAGTGGTGCCCGAATTCATGGACGAAGACGTAGTCCGCGAACTCGGTGTCCACGGCAACCGTCGCCTGGAAGTTGAAGATCCCGCCTCCCCCGTACTGCTTCTCGTTGACGAGAATCTCCACGAACTCGTAGGGCACACCGGACAGGGCCTCGCGTAGCGCCCGGTTGTCGAGGGTGAGCAGGTATCGCTCGGAATCGAAGATATTGTACTCGGTCGAAAGCGGGGTTCGCCGGAACTCCCCTACCTGTGGACGGTTTACGCCCGGGCGTTCGGCGGGAACGAGCACGGCTCTCACGTTGAAGTCGGCACGGCGGGACCGAAAAGGCTCGGTACCGAACAGGGCATCGGTGAGTCGGCGCGCGTCGGCCAGGAACTTCGACTCCTGGTCACCGGTGTAGCCCTCTCCCACGAGAACGAGATCCACCTTCTCCGTGGGCGGCCCGTTCTCGAAGATCGTGTGGACGGCGCCGCCGGGCCCGCGGTCGGCGGCATTGACGAATCTCGAAGCGGGGTCGACGACGGTCTCCCATACCGGTTCGAAGCTCTCCGGGCCGGTTCTCCGGTAGAGGAGGACGCGGACAGGCTCCCGGGGCCACGGAAATCGCAGGGACTCGTGGAAGGTCCGAAACACCTGGTCCGCTTCCGCGGTCGTTTCCCACTCCCCGTAAATCGAGGCGAAACCGCGCGAGTAGAGCAGGGAACCGGTCGATGCGTCGTGGATCTCGAAGCGGTACTTGCCCAGGTTCGAGTCATCGACGAGTCGAGTGCGGGGACCGGCCCACGGACCGTCGGAGACGACTCGATCGAGGCTCACGATATCCGTACCCGCGGAGCCGGAATGGAAGTAGTCCACTCGCATCGTTCGATCATGGAAGTGCTCGTCGAAGTCCGGTTCCTGGGCCTCCAGATCCGACAGTCCGAGAGGGAAGGCCACGAGCATCGCCGGGAGGATCTGGCAGAGGGTCGATTTCATCGCTCGTCTCCTGTCGCGGGCCGTCACGGGCGGGTCATCCGGTTCGAGGACCTCGGGCCGTGCGCCTCGGCTTGTGATATATTTCACGCGTACGGGAATCCCGGGCACCACGAGCGCGGCGGTCGGAACCAACCTATTCCGGCGCCGCGGCGGGCGCGACGGTCACCGGCGAGAATGGGGGCAGCCAAGTTGGACGTCGAACGGGTGGAACAGCAGATCGAGGAAGCGGTTCTGGACGAGGAGCGCTCCGGACGCCTGCGCCGCGCCTTGAGCGAGCACGCCCGGGAGCAGGGACATGAGGCTCGAGCCCCCGATCTCGATGGCGCCGTGAGTTTCGTGGTGGACTACGTGCGCCATGTGCCGGGCCTGTTTCGCGACGGAATGGAATCCGCGAGGATCGCCGGCCTGGAGCTGGAAATGTCGGCCCTGCTCGAGTCGGCTGCATCGTACTGGGCGATGGCCGAGGACATGATTCCCGATCGACTGGGCCTGCTGGGCGTCCTCGACGATGCGTACTGCTCGCTGACTCTGCTGCAGGCACTCTCCGACCGGCACGAAGCCGAGACGGGTCGTCGCCTGTTCAGTCCCGATCTTGCCGCGGCGAACCAGGCGATGCGTCGACTGATCGGGGAACCGATCGCCTCCCAGCTGGACATGTACGTGGGGTCACAGTTCGATGCGGATCCGATGCTCCAGATGTCGCGCGCGCTGACCTCGCTGTCCCGGTCCTCGGAAGGACTTCGGTTGCCTGCCGATCCCGGGATCTGGGACGGAAAGCCCGTCGAAGAGGTGGTGCGCACGCACCTCGGCGCGGTGGGCCTGGCATAGCGGGCACCTGCCCGACGCGGCCGGGGTGCAAGGTGCTCGAAACAAGGTCACCGGAGCTCGGCAAGTCATTGTTGTGTAGTATCTAATGATGCTCGTGGCTCCCGTCCCTGTCTGACACACGGAACGGGGCGCAAACGCGGGTCCTGGGGCCGCGTGACCTCGGCCCGGTGGATCTGTCCCGGGGCCGGCCGGCCGAGTAGGTTTCCTCCCACAATCGAACCGCCCCAAGGAGGAGGCCCATGCCAGCACCGCCCCAGACGCTTTCCGGCTCCACGCTGATTTCTGCGGAGGATGTGTTTCCCACTCTGAAGCAGAACATCCTCGTGGATGGCTTTCATATCGTCATCGATCTCGAGCATTCGCACGGCTCCACCATGGTGGATGCGCTGGAGGGCAAAGAGTACATCGATTGCTACACCTTCTTTGCGACCCTTCCCGTCGGCCACAATCATCCCGGTCTGAGCGATCCGGGATTTCAGGATGCGCTCATGCGGGCGGCGATCGAGAATCCGGCGAACAGCGACGTCTATTCACGGGAGTTTGCCTCCTTCGTGCGTACCTTCCGGGAGATCGCGGTCCCGGATGACTTCCGCTACCTGTTCTTCGTCGCCGGCGGCGCCCTCGCGGTCGAGAACGCGATGAAGGCGGCCTTCGACTGGAAGGCCCGGAAGAACCGGGAGAAGGGGATCGAAGGGGGCGGGGACAAGATTCTGCACTTCCGCGAGGCCTTCCACGGACGCAGCGGCTATACGCTTTCCGTGACCAATACGGACCCGAACAAGACCGCGCTCTTCCCGAAGTTCGACTGGCCGCGCGTGTCGAATCCGAAGTTGAGCTTCCCGATCGACGAGGAAGCCGTCAAGGCGGCCGAAGCCGCGTCGGTCTCCGAGATCGAACGCGCCTTCGAGGAGGATCCTCACGGCATCGCCGCGATCCTGATCGAGCCGATTCAGGGCGAAGGAGGAGACAATCACTTCCGGCCCGAGTTCCTGCGCGAGCTCCGGCGGATCGCCGACGAACGGGACGCACTCCTGATTTTCGACGAGGTCCAGACCGGTATGGGCACCACCGGGGCCATGTGGGCGTTTCAGGCACTGGACGTCACCCCGGACCTGGTGGCCTTCGGGAAGAAGACGCAGGTCTGCGGCGTCATGTCCACGCGCCGGATCGACGAGGTGGAGAAGAACGTCTTTCATGTTTCGTCGCGCATCAACTCGACATGGGGCGGCAATCTGGTGGACATGATACGGTGCGCCCGCTACCTCGAGATCATCCGTGACGAAGACCTGGTGGCCAACGCGGCCCGTGTGGGGACCTACTTTCGGGAGGAGCTCGCCGCGCTGGAGACGGATTTTCCGGACCTCGTCAGCAACGCTCGCGGACTGGGGCTTTTCCTCGCCTTCGATCTCCCGGATGGCGCGAAACGGGATGCGGTGCGGACGAGCTGCTGGGAGGCGGGACTGGCGACCCTGACTTGTGGTCCTCGCTCGCTTCGCTTCCGGCCGGCGCTGATCTTTTCGGAGGTCGATGTCGATCGTGCGATCGGGATTCTCCGTCCTGCCCTGGCGGAAGTGGCCTGAGGCCGACGTCGAACCTGCCCCCGAGGGTCAAGGGTCGAGTTCGGCGTAGCGAACGAGTCCCTCCCGGTGCAGGAGACGAACGAAAGCGCCGAGCCGCTGTTCCACGGGCTCGGCGCTTTCTCCATGGGTTTCCCGCAGTGCGGCCGCCACCTCGCCGACCGTCGTCTCTCCGTCGAAGAGGCGCCAGGCGAAGGTCCCGGTTTCGTCCAGTTTCAGCCGCGGCGTTCCCAGCCAGTGGTCCACCCTCGCCCCGATCCCCCGCTTCCCGCGCCGCTTCGGGTGCCAGCGGGTCAGGATCACGGGACCGTCCTCTGCGTCGGTCCAGTCGGCCTGCCGAATCGGCCGCAGGTGCAGCAGGTTGATCCCCTCGTAGGGGTTCCTCCGCCGTCCTCCGCGGCCGATCATCTCAGGGCTCCTCCTTCGATTTCCGGGACGCTCAGTCGCGGCCGTTCACGCTCTTCAGCGGCAACCACGCCAGGAGCCAGATGACCACCGGGTAGATGAGCAGGCCCAGCAGGAAGCTCGGCTCACCGGCCGGGGTGAGCGCATCCAGTGTGCGGCCGATCGCGGGCACGAAGTCGGAGCCCATGAACAGGAAAGCGAGGAGCACCGCCATCAGCGATTCGCCGGCGATGAAACCGGACGAGAGCAGGATTCCCTTGTTCGTCGCCGCCGTGCGCTCGGCATCGGTGGCCTTCCGCTTGTCCAGCTCACGCGTGAACCCCCAGTGAATCAGTCCGCCGACGAAGATCGCCGCCGTGGAATAGAACGGAAGGTACATGCCCACCGCGATCAGCATGGGAGCGGGGGCCTCTACGAGGATCAGGCCGAGGGCGAAGAACATTCCGACGATTACGAGGGGCCAGGCCATTTCGCCGCCCACGATCCCGTTGGCGATCAGGGCCATCAGTCCCGCCTGGGGGGCGGGCAGCTCGGCGGATCCGATCGTGTAGGCCCCGTGCATGACGTTGAGGGCCACGGCGAGGACGAGGGATGCCCCGATCACGCCGATGATCTCGCCGACCTCCATCCTCCATGGAGTACCGCCGAGAATGTGTCCGACCTTCAGGTCCTGCATCATGTCGCCGGCGATCCCTGCGGCGCAGCAGACCACGCCGGCCACACCGAGCACCGCCGCGACACCGTGCACGTCGGTGAGCCCAATGGCGACCATCAGGATCGCCGCGATCAGGAGGGCGCTGAGCGTCAGTCCCGAGATCGGGTTGTTGGAGTTCCCGATGAGACCGACCAGGTAGCCGGCCACGGCAGCGAAGAGAAAGCCGAGCACGACCATGACCACGGTCAGGATCAGCGCTCCCAGAACGTTCTGAGCGAAGTACCAGTAGAGAAAGAAGGTGGCGATCGCCATGATTCCGATCGCGGGGATGACGCGGGTGAACGGAAGGTCGATGTCGGTCCGGTCCCGCGCGGTACCCGCGGCGCTGGAACCGACGTCTCCGAACGCCTTTCGGATTCCCGAGACGAGTGGGCCTCGCAGGTTGTACAGGGTGTAGAACGCGGCCACGATCATCGTTCCCACGGCCAGTGGCCGGACCTGGTTGAACCAGACGTCCTCGGAGAGCGCGATGAGCCCGCCCGGATCTGACGCGGCCACTTCGGACAGCGCCGGGTTGAGGAACACGGCGAGCGGAACGAGAAACAGCCATCCGATCACGGCCCCGGCAAAGACTACGGCCGACAGTCGAAGTCCGATGATGTACCCGACTCCCATCAGCATCGGCGAAGCAGCCGGACTCGAGAGGTAGAGTCCGCCTCCGGGGTACTCGCTGGAAACGCCCAAAATCTCGATGCTGGAGCGGCCGAACTCGATGACCGCTTCCGTCTTCTCCTTGATCAGCAGGATTCCGTTGCTGTTCTTGAACAGCTCCCAGACTGCCGCGAGGCCCAGACCCCCGACCACGTACTTCGCCCCGGTCTGTCCGCCCTGGCCCGCCTTCACGATCTCGGCCGCTGCCACGCTCTCGGGAAAAGGCAGGTTCGCCTCGACCACCAGAGTACGTCGCAGAACGATGACGAAGAGGACGCCGAGGACGCCGCCGATGAACATGATCGCCGTGCTCTCCCAGTAGCGGAGAGTGTCCCAGGCCCCGGTGATCACGAAGGCGGGGATCGTGAAGATCGCACCGGCCATCAGCGATTCGCCCACGGAGGCCGTGGTCCGGGCGATATTCTCCTCCAGGATCGTGCCGTTGAAGGGGCGCAGTACCGCCATTGCCACGACGGCCGCCGGGAACGCCGCGGCCACCGTGAGGCCCGCCTTCATGCCGACGTAGGCATTCGCGGCTCCCAGCACGATCGCCATGACCACACCGAGCGCGACGGCCTTCACCGTCAGCTCCGCCATATCCGTCGCTACGGGGACGTACGGTACGTGCTTCTCTTCGTTCATCGGGCCTCCACCGGTGCGGGCCGGCTATCCAGGCGTGAATCATTCAGGATCGACGACGAACGGTCGAACGGTCCGGCAAGTTGCATCCCGCCGACAGTAGCCGCCAGCCGGGGCGGCCACGATCGCCACGCCGGTCCGTGGACGGAACGCGATGTCCGTTGTATCGTCCCGAGACCGTTCCCGACCGGTCCGCCCGCGGTTGGACGAACCGTCCGGTCCGCGGGAGGTCAAGCTTGCCATTCAGCGAAGGAGCACTGCCATGTCGTTCGTTTCCGAGCTCCAGCCCAAGGAACTCTGGAGCCATTTCGATACGATTCTCACGATCCCGAGGGGCTCGAAGAAGGAGGATGCGGCGCGCGCTCACGTCGTCGCGATCGCCCAGAAAGCCGGACTCGAACACGTGGTGGATTCCGTGGGGAATGTCGTCGTCCGAAAGCCCGGAACGAAGGGCCGTGAGGGCGCCGCGACCATCGTGCTCCAGTCGCACCTCGACATGGTGCAGGAGAAGAACAGCGGAACCGAGTTCGATTTCGACACCGAGGCGATCCGGCCGGTCATGGACGGCGAGTACCTGACGGCCGACGGAACGACTCTCGGCTCGGACAACGGAATCGGCGTGGCTGCGATGCTGGCGATCCTGGAGGCGGATGAGATCTCCCACGGTCCCCTGGAGTTCCTCTTCACGATCGACGAGGAAACCGGACTGACCGGTGCGGGCGGACTCGCCGAGGACCTCCTGGAGGGTCGCCGGCTGATCAACCTCGACTCCGAGGAAGAGGGGGTCCTCACGATCGGCTGTGCGGGAGGCGCGGATACACACTTGACGCTCCCCGTTTCCCGGGCGGCAGTTCCCGGCGGATGGAAGGCCCTCTCGATCCGTGTGGAGGGGATGAAGGGCGGTCACTCAGGGGTCGATATTCACCTGCAGCGCGGTAACGCCGTACGGTTGCTGGGACGTGTTCTGTATGCCGCCTCGCTGCACGAGGAGCTTCGGGTGGCGTCGTTCCAGGGCGGCAACGCTCACAACGCGATTCCCCGTGAAGCCGATGCGATCATCGTGGCGCCGGCCGATGCCACGGAAGCAATCCGCGGGCTCCTGGCTTGCGAGTTCGAGGCGATCAAGGCCGAACTGCAGTCGATCGACCCGGGCTTCACGTGGAAAGTGGAGGACACCGATCCCCCGTCCGAGGCGATCGACGGGGCGGGAACCCGGCAGATGCTCGAACTGGTGAACGCGCTTCCGCACGGAGTGCTCGGCATGAGTCCGGACATCGAAGGCCTGGTCGAGACCAGCACGAATCTCGCGGTCGTGAAGGACGGGCCGGAATCGGTGAAGGTGCTGACCAGCACCCGGAGCTCGGTCATGTCCGCGCTGGCCGCCGTTCGGCAGCGCATCCAGGCGATCGGCTCGCTGGCGGGCGCGGAAGTCCACGAGAAGGACGGATACCCCGGCTGGAAGCCCGACACGTCTTCCGCGGTGCTGGCCGTGATGGCCGAGGTCTACGAGGCGGTAACCGGGGAGAAGCCGGAAGTGGGCGCCGTGCATGCCGGACTCGAGTGCGGGATCATCGGAGAGAAGTATCCCGGTATGGACATGATCTCGTTCGGTCCCCAGATCGAGTTCCCGCATTCGCCGGACGAGCGCGTGAAGGTGCCATCGGTCGAACCGTTCTGGCGTGTCCTGGTCGCTGCTCTCGAACGAATGGCGGCCTGAGCGCCGAGTCTTGTCACGGCCGGCTTCCGGAACTCGATCCGGGGCCGGCCGGTCGCGGCTCATGGCCCGGAACCTGCCCATCGTCCGGCGGATGGGCTACGTTCGTCCCGGCAGTCGGGGAGACAGGCGCCGTGGGTTCGCAGACAGGCGCACGCCGTCGGGGACGTCCTGCCGGATCACGTTTCGAGGAGGAGTGCGGATGCAGTGGAAGCGCGGTGAGGTTTTCGGTCTCTGGGCCTGGATTGCCGTGGCCTGGCTCATTCTCGCGTGGGTGTTCAACGACTTCTGGTGGTTCAGGCCCCTGATCCGGCAGCTTCCCTTTTGACGTCTCGCTCCGCCGGGACCCGGGTCACGAGCCGTCACCTCGAGTTCCACACCGCAGGGGACGGGACGGTGATCGATCTGTCGGAGGGGATCGACGACTTCCTCGCCTCGAGCGAGGCCGGCGATGGAGTTCTGACCGTCTTCGTTCCGGGCTCCACGGCGGGGGTGACGACGATCGAGTACGAACCCGGAGCGCTGGAAGATCTGCGGAGCGCGATCGAACGGCTGGCGCCACGCGGACCGGTCTATGCACACGATCGGCGCTGGGGCGACGGCAACGGCTTTTCGCACGTGAGGGCGGCACTTCTCGGCCCGTCCGTCTCGATTCCGGTCGAGGGCGGCCGACCGGGCCTCGGAACCTGGCAGCAGGTCGTGCTCTGTGACTTCGACAATCGTCCGCGACGCCGATCCGTCCTTCTTCAGTTCACCGGTTCTCCCGGAGACGCCCTCTCCGACTGACCCGGCCTTCAGCCGGTGACGGCCCTGGGGGCCTATCCGGTCACTTCGCCGCTCTCGCCCCGACGGATGAACCAGGTCATGACCCCGAGAATCGCCAGGATCGTGAGGAGCGCCAGCGCTTCGTCGACAAGGTGCGAGAACTCGAGGCCGATCCCCTGGATCGGTTTGCCGCCGCTGACCGCCACCCACAGGGCGAGGAGAACGCCCGTCAGTCCGCCCCCTCCCACGAGGCCCGAGCCGAACAGTACGCCCCGCTCCCGACGCCGCTCCGAGATGTCCGCCGGCACCTTGCGGGTGAGGGCCCAGCGGAGAAGCCCCCCGAGGAAGACGGCTGCCATGGTGTACAAAGGAAGATAGACGCCCACCGCGAATGCCAGAACGGGGATCTTGAACAGGGATGCCGCGAGCCCGATGCCGATCCCGATCAGGATCAACATCCACGGCAGATTCTGATCCAGCACTCCGTCGATGACGAGCTTCATCAGCACGGACTGCGGAGCGGGCAGTTCGGCGCCACCGAGGCCCCCCGGCACGGTCGCATGCAGCAGCATCACGACGAGCACGACCACGCCCGCCGACGTGACCACTCCGATCAGCTCGCCCACCTGCTGCTTCCACGGTGTCGCGCCGAGTATGAAGCCGGTCTTGAGGTCCTGCGATGTGTCACCGGCGATGGAAGCGGCGATGCAGACCACCGTTCCCACCATCAGGGCCGTGGCCTTGCCGGCGGTGTCGGTCCAGCCGAGCAGCAGGAAGATCAGGCTGGTGCCGAGAAGCGTGGCGATGGTCATTCCCGAGGTCGGGTTCGAGGTGACTCCCACGAGTCCGACGATTCGAGAGCTCACGGTGACGAAGAAGAACGCGAAGATCGCGATACAGACCGAAGCCATGGCCCGCACGGGGATGGAGTCCAGCTCTCCGAGGATGCCGGGGACCAGAGTCAGGACGAGGAGCACGGCGGACACGAACCCGAGCACCAGCTTGAACGACAGGTCGCGGTCCGTACGTTCGCTCGCGGGCGCCTCGCCGCTCCGCCGCGAGATCTGGCTGAGTCCGAGCTTGAAGGACTCGATCATCGTCGGAATCGACTTGATCAGGGTGATGATTCCGCCCGTCGCCACCGCACCGGCCCCGATATACCGCACGTAACGGTTCCAGAGCTCGGCGGAGCTCATATCGCGAATCAGCTTTTCCGTTTCGGGAAAGAGGGGCTCCGAAAGACCCGAGCCCCAGAGATAGATGGCGGGGATGATGACGAGCGCGGAGAGAGCCCCGCCCGCGACCATCACGGTCGCGATCCTGATGCCGAGGATGTAGCCCACACCGATCAGCGGCGGCGACACGCTGGCCGAGAGCCCGGCCCGGAGGGGAAGATCGATGGCGAACTTGCCCGGAACCAGTTTCAACCCGTCGGTGAGGATCTTGAAAAGCATCCCGACACCGATACCCCAGAAGACGCCCGACGCCTGCTCTCCTCCCTCCTCGGCGGCCACCAGCACTTCGGCGCAGGCCATCCCCTCCGGATAGGGCAGGTTCCCGTGCTCGCCACGGATCAGGTAGCGACGCAGGGGCACCATCGCGAGGACCCCGATGAGCCCGCCGCTCATCGCCAGCAGCGTCAGCTGCAGCCACTCCGGATTCAGCCCCCACATGAACAGGGCTGGAATCGTGAACAGGACGCCCGAAGCGACCGACGAGCTCGCAGAGCCGACGGTCTGGGACATGTTCGTCTCGAGAATCGAATGCCGGAGCCCGAACGCGTTCATCAGGCGGAAGGCCACGACCGTGAGCACCGCGACCGGAATCGAGGTGCTGATCGTCAGACCCGCCTTCAGGCCGAGGTAGGTGTTGGCGGCACCGAACACCATTCCCAGAACGATGCCGGTCAGCACCGCTTTGATGGTGAACTCCGTCAGCGACTCGCCGGCCGTGAGCGGAACGTACTCTTCACCCGGTCGCGGTTCGTAGGCAGAAGGCGGAAGCGTCCGTCCGGACATAGAGACTCCAGGACTCGGTTCAGGGTTCGTCGCTGACTTCGAGGCGACGCGCAACCTCGGGAGCGCCGCGTTCCGCGTCAATCGATCTCCGGTTAGGATTCGGGCATGACCGAAGCGACCGAGGAGCGTCCGATCGTACTCTTCGACGGCGTGTGCCACCTATGCCACGCCGCGGTTCGCTTCATCATCGCGACGGACCGGGACGCCGTGTTTCGCTTCGCTCCCCTCGAATCCGATGTCGGACGGAGGCTGCTGGCAGGGGCCTTCGAGGAAGATCCGGCGCCGGACAGTGTGGTCCTCGTAGAGGGCGGACAGAGCTACGCCGGAGCCGAGGCAGCCTTACGGATTGCCCGGCGACTCGGTCTGCCGTGGTCGATACTGGAGGCCGTGCGCGTCGTTCCGGCGAGCTGGAGAGAGCGGGCGTACGC
>JARRPS010000020.1:0-16847 GCA_037382625.1 Gemmatimonadota bacterium
TCGTTCGGTTGCATGGACTCACCGCTGCGAGGGTTCGGGGACGCGCGCGGTCGCCGCGCTGCGACCGTTGGCATGAGCCCCATCCGGAGGACCGGGAAGTATAATGCCGACCCCCGCGGGGCGCGACCGACAGGAGATTCAGCGCTCCGCCGTCACGAACCGGTCTCGTCCCGCGAGATCACGCCGGACCGAGAGCCGACGCCACGGGCCGGCCCGCTCGAGGAGCTCGGCGACCGACTCAGCCTGCCCGGCGCCGATCTCGAGGAAGATCCGTCCCCCGTCGAGCAGCCTCTCCCGGGCGCCGGCCGCGATCCGGCGGATGACCGCGAGTCCGTCGGGACCTCCGTCCAGCGCTTCCCGAGGATCGTGACCGCGAACTTCCGTCGGCAGACCGTCGATCGCGTCCGTCTCGACGTACGGAGGATTCGAAACGATCGCATCGAAGGCGGGACGCGCTGCGAGAGCCGCATACGGCTCCCGTCCGCACTTGAGCAGGCTGAATCGGTCTTCCATTCCGATTCGCCGGCGATTCTCCCGGGCGAGAGCGAGCGCGCGGCGCGAGATGTCGAGACCGAGCGCCCGCCCCGCCGTCCCTTCCGCCAGCAGGGAGAGTGCGATGGCGCCCGAACCGGTCCCGATGTCGAGGACTCGGGCGATCGTCGGTCCCGGCACGTCCCCGTGCCGAGTCACTCCGGCGGGGGGAGAACGACTTCCGGCCCAGCCTGTGATCAGCTCCACCAGCTGCTCGGTTTCGGGGCGCGGAATCAAGGCCCGGCCATCGGACCGCAGAACGATCTCCCGAAACTGCACCGTGCCCTCGATGTGCTGGAGAGGCTCGCCACCGATACGCCGGTCGAGCAGCG
Organism: Gemmatimonadota bacterium; assembly: GCA_037382625.1. Classification (GTDB taxonomy): domain Bacteria; phylum Gemmatimonadota; class Gemmatimonadetes; order Palauibacterales; family Palauibacteraceae; genus Carthagonibacter. The sequence continues at coordinate 864 of JARRPS010000020.1, forward strand.
CATCCAGCCTGAGGCAGGAGGCAGCGTCCATACGCCGATCCCGGTCGAGCACCAGCGAAGCACGCGGGATATCGAGAACCAGAGCCAGCAGCCTCGCGGCTTCGAGCGCGGCGTTCTCCAGGCCCGCCTCCCGCAGCCTCCGGTCGGCGTACCGCAGGGCCTGCGCGATCGTCGAGTGACCCGGATGCGAGATCACGCCTCGATCGAGCGCGTCAGGCGCCTTCATGCTCCAGGCGCTCCCGGAACCCGGCGGCCCGCAACTCGTCCACGACCTCCTCGAGATCTCCCTCGAGCACGCTCTCCAGACGATGAAGGGTCAGGCCGATCCGATGGTCCGTGAGGCGGTTCTGGGGATAGTTGTAGGTTCGGATCTTCGCCGACCGGTCACCGGTGCCGACCTGCAGTCGCCGCTCGCGCGCTCGGTCCGCTTCCTGTTCGGCCACTCGCATGTCCAGCAGGCGACTGCGCAGCACCTTCAGCGCGCGGGCCTTGTTCTTGTGCTGCGACTTCTCGTCCTGACAGCTGACCACGAGGCCGGTGGGTCGATGCGTGATGCGGACGGCGGAATCGGTCGTGTTGACCGATTGTCCGCCGGGACCCGAGGAGCGGAACACATCGATCTTCAGGTCGGAGGGATCGATCTCGACATCTACCTCTTCGGCCTCGGGCAGCACGGCGACGCTGGCGGCCGAGGTGTGGATGCGGCCGGAGCTCTCGGTGACGGGCACCCGCTGAACCCGGTGGACGCCCGACTCATATCGCAGATGCCCGTAAGCGTCCCGGCCCCGGACCACGAAAACGACCTCCTTGAGCCCGCCCAGCACCCCCTCGCTGGCGGAGATCTCTTCGACCTTCCATCCCTGCCGATCGGCGAACCGGGCGTACATCCGATAGAGGTCGGCCGCGAAGAGACCGGCTTCGTCGCCGCCGGTTCCCGCGCGGATCTCGACGACGGCGGGCCGGTCGTCCAGGGGATCCTGCGGGACGAGGAGCCCTTGCAGATCGGCTTCCAGCGAGAGGCGCTCCTCTTCGAGCTCGAGGATCTCGGTCTCGGCGAGCTCGGCGAGGCCGGGATCAGGCCCGGACGCGAGTTCACGCGCCTGCCGGAGCTGGTCGGAGAGCCTCAGATATCGTCGGCAGGATTCGACAGAACCGGCGAGCTCGGAATGCTCGCGCGCGGTGTCGCGCAGTCGGTTCGGATCGTCGAGGACGGCCGGATCGGCCAGGAGCGAGCCCAGCTCTTCGTGACGCTGGAGCAGATCTCTCGCCCGGTTCTCGAGCGAGTGGGCGGCGAAGTTCGTCATCAGGTCACGTCGCGGGGCCTGATACGCACCTGCCGACCCCGATTCGGGGCCGGCGCGCGGATCGAATCACTCGGACGCGGGCGTCTCCTCCTCCGACTCCTGAGGAGCTTCCTCCTCCGGGCCGACAGCCTCGGGAGCTTTCATCTCCTCCTCGACAGCCTCGTTGGCGGCCGATGCCTCGGGGCTCGCCGCGGAGTACTTCCTACGGAACCGCTCGACGCGTCCGGCCGTGTCCACCAGCTTCTGCCGTCCCGTGAAGAACGGGTGGCAATGCGAGCAGATTTCGACGTGCAGCTCATTCACGGTCGCGTACGTCTCCGTGACCCGGCCGCAGGCGCAGGTACTCCGTCAACCTGCCGCCTCGCACACCATGATGACTTCGGGGGGCGGACGGCAACGGAGCCGACCCCGAACATCGGGGGATCTGGAAGGTTTGCGGGCTCGAAGCGTTCCCAGGTGATCGGGAGACGGATCAAGATGCGCAAGAGACACGGCATGCAGAAGAGATACGGGTGGTGGGCCGGACCCGTCGTGATCGCGCTCTCGATCTCGCTCGCCGGATGTTCGGACGACGAACTGACGGGTCCGCAATTCGGGGAGCTGGAGTTCAGGCCCGGATTCGTGCCTCTCGGACTCGCCCGGGAGACGAGCGCAGTCCTCGCGAACGAGGGCAGCACGGCCCTGGGGCCGATCCTGATCCGCGCCGCTCTGGGCATCGGGATCGGCGAGATCCAAGGTCAGGTCTGCCCGGACATGGAAACTCGCCTGTCACCGGGTTCGGTGGCGAGTCTGGCGCCCGGCGCCTCTTCCGAGGTCCAGATCGTCGTGGACATGTCCGCGGTGGACCTCGCCGATTGCCCCGAGGGGAGTTACGACATCGACATCACGGCTTCCGTGAGCGGGCTGGGTCTGGCGGCCACCACCGTTCGGATCGACTGGATCGGGCAGAACTGAGTGAGACCGACGCACCGAACGAATTCGGTCCGGAGGGTCGACCTCAGCAGATCCTCGGGAGCTGATCCCCGGGCAGCATGTCCACGACCCGGCTGCCGCCGAGCCCGGTTCTCAGCGTGACCATTCCGACGGGCGATGCCTCCACCTGTCCGATCTTCTCGGCCCCGGCCCCGGTCGGATGACCTCGTAGGGCTCGCAGGGCGGCATCCTCCGACTCCGGTCCCACGATCGCGATCAGGATTCCTTCGTTCGCCACGTAGAGCGGATCCAGGCCGAGGACCTCGCAGGCGGCATGCACCGGATCGGGAACCGGAAGCGTCGAGCCCTCGAGCGCGATTCCGACGCGCGACGAGGCCGCGATCTCGTTCAAGGCGCTGGCCACTCCCCCGCGAGTCGGGTCCCTGAGCGTGCGCACCTCGTCCCCGCAGGCGTCCCGCAATGCCTCCACCAGCGGGCCCAGATGCGCCGTGTCGCTCTCGACCTCCACCTCGAAGCCGAGCCCTTCCCGGACCGACATCACGGCGATCCCGTGTCGTCCGATCGCTCCGCTGACGATCACCGAATCGCCGGGACGGGCTCGATCGGGACCGGGCTCGAACCCTTCCCTGAGCCTGCCGATTCCCGTGGTGTTCAGATAGAGGCCATCCGCCTTGCCCCGCTCCACGACCTTCGTGTCCCCCGTGACGAGTGGAACACCCGCCTCCGCCGCGGCGCGTGCCATCGAGTCGAGTATGCGGTCGAGGATCGCGAGCGGCAGTCCCTCCTCGAGCACGAAGCCGCTGCTGAGGCAGACGGCCTCCGCCCCCATCATGGCGACATCGTTGAGAGTCCCGTGCACCGCCAGCAGGCCGATGTCCCCCCCGGGGAACTCCAGGGGGCTCACGACGAAGGTGTCCGTCGAGATCGCGAATCGCTCCGATCCGAGCGAGACGACCGCTCCATCGCCGAGAGGGGCGAGCGCCTCATTCGTGAACCGCGGCAGAAACCGCTCGCGAATCAACCGGGCGGAGAGCTTCCCTCCGGAGCCGTGGCCGAGCAGCACACGATCTCCGTCCGGGGCCGGAGCCGGACAGCTCAGACCTCCGGCGGCCAGGGACGCGGCGTCGGGAGAGGCGACGCCGGAGGGATCCGTGTTCGAATCCGTGAACTCCGCCCGCGTTTCGGTCATGCAGCCCCCGGGCTTCCGGCCGCGACGCCCTTCGCGTCCGGTGCACCGGTTGTCGCCTCCGAACCTCGGTACCGGGCGAATGCCCAGTAGGCGGCGCAGGCCCCTTCCGAAGAGACCATCGGAGCCCCGAGTGGCGTCTCGGGCGTGCAGGCTCCGCCGAACGCCTCGCACTCGATCGGCTTGATCCGGCCGCGCAGGACATCGCCGGCGCGGCACTCTTCGGGCTCGGTGGCCCGGATCCCGCTCAACTCGAACTTCTGCTCCGCGTCCCATGGCGCGAATTCGTCGCGCAGCCCGAGCCCGCTCGCCGGGATTTCCCCGATTCCCCGCCACTGGCGGTCCACGAGCCGGAACACGCGTGCCACGATCTCTCGCGCCGGAAGATTGCCCTCCCGGCGGACGGACCGGGCGTACTGATTCTCCACCTCGCTTCGGCCTTCCTCCAGCTGCCGGACCGCCATCCAGATCCCCTCGAGGATGTCTACGGGCTCGAATCCGGTGACGACGATCGGCACCCCGTGTCGCTGTGCCAGGGGCTCGTATTCCTCCCAGCCCATCACCGTGCACACGTGGCCCGCGGCCAGGAAGCCCTGCACACGATTGTCTGGCGACTCCAGGATCGCGGTCATCGCCGGGGGAACCGTCACGTGCGAGACCAAAACGCTGAAATTCCGGATGTTCAGCTCACGAGCCCGCCAGACCGCCATCGCGTTCGCGGGAGCCGTGGTCTCGAAACCGACCGCGAAGAAGACGACCTCGCGATCGGGATTCTCGCGCGCCAGTTCGAGCGCATCGAGTGGCGAGTAGACGACCCGTACCTCTCCGCCTCGCGCCCGAACCTGGAAGAGGTCGCAATCGCTTCCGGGAACGCGGAGCATATCCCCGAACGAGGTGAAGATCACTTCCGGGCGGGACGCCAGATTCAGTGCCCGGTCGATCTGCTCCAGCGGTGTCACGCACACGGGGCAACCGGGTCCGTGAATCAGTTCGACGCTCTCACCGAGCACCTCCGGAATTCCCTGCTTGACGATCGTGTGTGTCTGGCCGCCACACACCTCCATCAGCGTCCAGCGACGCGTCGAGACGCCCCGGATTCTCTCGACCAGCGAGCGGGCCAGCTCCGGGTCCCGGTATTCGCTGAGGTATTTCATTCTTCCGTCGTCTCCACCGGACCGGGAGGACGGCCCGATCCGATCTCCGACATCCATTCGATCTCATCGAGCTGGTCCAGCTCCTTGAGGGCTTCGTAGGTCCGGAGGGCCTCTTCCTCGTCCACGAGCGAGATCGCGAAACCCACGTGAACGATCGCGTAGTCACCGGGCCGGACCTCGTCGGCCACGTACGCCAGGCACACCTCGCGCCGCACTCCACCGAAGTCCACGACGCCCATGGGCAGCCCCTCGGTTCCATACATCTCTACGATCTTGCCCGGAATCCCCAGACACATCCTCTACCTCCCCGTTTCGTGGCCGCGAGCGATGGCGACCGCCGCCTGCCCGTAGCTGATCGATCCGTCGTTCGGGCCCAGTGCTGCTGGCGTCAGAACCGTGAGGCCCCGCTCGCGAAGCGAATCGCGGATCAGGGGCGTGAGCAGCGCGTTCTGAAACGTACCGCCGGCCAGCGCCACGGTGCCGATGCCTTCCCTCGCCGAGATCTCGAGCACGGTCTCCACCGTGCGATCCGCCACCGCGATGTGAAACGCGGCCGCGAGCGCCGAGGGCGACTCGCCGTCGCTCAGCGACCGACCGAGCCCTACCAGCAACGGGCCCGGCTCCATCACTCGGAGGGTCGTGTCTCCATCATCGTTCTCAGCCTCCGGAAACGGAAGCTTCGGGATCCCTGCCTGTCTTGCCCGCTTCCGGATCGCCCCTCCATCATCCGGGCCGGGCTCCGAGAGGTACCCGAGTGCGGATCCAGCCGCCGATTCCAGTTCCATCGCAGCCTGGCCCTCGAACGTCGCCGCCGACCGCAGACCCAGAACGGCGGCCGCCGCGTCGAAAAGCCGGCCCATCGAAGAGGCCAGTGGAGCATTGAGACCGCGTCGCGCCTGGCGGTCGGCGACCTGCAGCTCCGAAGCCGACACCTTCGAAAAGGCCGCCAGGAAGGCATCGTCTGCGCCCCGGGTGAGAGTCCGATAGCCCACGGCCGCCCTCCAGGGTCGGCGCGCGGCCAGATCGCCCCCCGGCATCGGAGCGTAGCGGAGCCGAGCGGCTCGACGAAAGTTCCGCTGGTCGGCGACCATGACCTCCGCCCCCCAGCTGTGCCCATCCAGGCCATACCCGGTACCGTCGTAGGCAACCCCGACGATCGTCTCCGTGATCCCGTGTTCCGCCGCCACGGCGGCGATGTGCGCATGATGGTGCTGGACCCGGACGATACCCGGGGTGGAGAGTTCCTCGGCCAGTTCTTCCGCTACCCGTGTCGAGAGATACCCGGGGTGCGCGTCACAGGCGATCACTCGCGGCTCGATTCGGAACAGATCCCGGAATCTCCGGAGAGACGCGCGGAAGTGATCCAGAGTCTCCAGGTTCTCGAGGTCCCCGATATGCTGCGAGACGAACGCCCGGTCGCCGGCCGCCAGGGCAAACGTATTCTTCAGGTGAGGACCGACGGCGAGCACCGGCTCGGCAGCAGCGTTCGGAAGCGGAATCGGTAACGGCGCGTAACCGCGCGCCCGACGCAGGAACGTGGGGGCCCCGCCGATCACCCGGATCACCGAGTCGTCGTAGCGGGAGACGATCTCCCGGTCGTGGACGAGGAAGGCGTCGGCGATCCCCGAGAGCGAATCCAGAGCCTCGTCGTTGCCGGTAGCGATCGGCAGCTCGCTGGCATTTCCGCTCGTCATCACCAGTGGCTCGCCCGCCTCACGCAGAAGGAGGAGGTGTAGCGGGGTATACGCGAGCACGAGACCCACGGTGTCGAGGCCCGGGGAGATCGACGCGGCGAGCCCGGAACCGGATCGAGCGCGTCCGAGCACGATCGGACGCTCCCGGGAGTCGAGCAGCGCTTCCTCCAAGGGGCCGAGAGCCGCGATCCGCCGAGCCTCTTTGAGATTCGAGACCATCACGGCGAGCGGTTTCTCCCAACGGCCTTTCCTCTCCCTCAACCGCGCCACGGCCTTCTCGGAACGCGCATCCACCGCCAGGTGAAATCCCCCCAGCCCTCGCAGCGCGACGATTCGACCCTCGCGAAGAAGCGCGGCGGCGGCCGAGATCGCGGCGGCCGAAGGCTCCCCATCCCCATCGCTTTCGATCTCGCCATTCCCGTCGGATCGAAGCAGCCGCACGGCCGGCCCGCAATCGTGGCAGGAATTCGTCTCGGAGTGGAAGCGCCGGTCCGACGGGTCCTGGTATTCCGAGCGGCAGGCCGCGCACTGCGGAAAGAACCGCATGCTGGTCCGTTCCCGATCGTACGGCATCGCTTCAATGACCGTATACCTCGGCCCGCAGTCGGTGCAGGTGATGAACGGATAGGCGAAGCGACGGTCGCCGGGATCGAGAAGCTCCGCACGGCAGGAGTCGCAGAGCGCGACGTCCGGGGACACGGGCAGTCGTCCGCCGAGCGTCGCCCTGCTGGCGAGCACCTCGAACCCGGATCGGCCCGAGGCGGTGATGATCTCCCCGTCGCAGCTGTCGATTCTCGCGAGAGGTGGGGCCTCGAGCCGGATCGCGGCACCAAATCGATCCAGCGACTCCCCGGGGCCTTCGACCTCGATGAAGACCTCGCCCGACTCGTTTCGCACGGAACCGCTGAGACCGTGGCGGACGGCGAGCCGATGAACGAAGGGTCGGAATCCGACGCCCTGAACGACGCCGGTAACATGGAACCGTCGACCCTCGATCACGGTCGGCGTGGAGGCGCTCCCGCCGGAGCTCAGGACCCCGCCGTCCGGTTTATCCCGTTGCAGCCCGTCCCTCAAGCGGGCACTCCGTCTGCGCGACGCACCTGTCGTCGCAAGAACTCGTACCATTCCTCCAGACCTTCGCCCGTGAGCGACGACGTGAGAAAGAACTCGAGCTCCGGATTCACCTGGCGGGCGTATTCGATCGCCTGCTGCGGATCGAACGGCAGATAGGGCAGAAGGTCGACTTTGCTGAGCACGGCGTGATCGGACCGCTCGAACATCCGGGGATACTTGAGCGGCTTGTCCTCTCCTTCGGTGACCGAGAAGATCACGATCTTCGAGGTCTCGCCCAGGTCCCAGCTGGCCGGACAGACCAGATTGCCCACGTTCTCGACGATGAGGAGGTCCGTCTCGGACAGGTCCACCTGCTCGAGAGCCGCCAGGATCTGACGCGCGTCCATGTGGCATGCGCCGTTCGTGACCACTGCCTGAACCAGCCGGTCGGTGTACTTCGCCAGGCGCTCCGCGTCGTTTTCCGTCTGGACGTCTCCCGTCACGACGGCGATCCTGATCTCCTCGCCCAGCTCGAGAAGGGTCCTCTCGAGCAGCGCCGTCTTCCCCGACCCGGGGGACGACACGAGATTGAAGCAGGGAACGCCGGAGTCGGCGAGCCGTGCTCTCACCTCGGCCGCCAGTTCGTCGTTCCGGGCCATGACCTTTTCCCGTACTTCAATCCGACGGATCGCCATCCTCTACCTCCACGTAGGTGACCCGGAGCTCATCCCCGGGCGTGCGCTCTATGCGTGCGCTGGCCTTCCGGAAAGGGGGAGCCGAGAGCAGGCTTTCGAGACAGAACTCGAAAGTGCCGAACTCCACGCCCGAGCGATCTCCGACCTCGAGACCCACTTCCGTCACGCGGCCGAGGGCCGATCTCCCGACGTTCTCTTCGGTAATCCGGCAGACGTCCATTGCCAGACTCAACTCGTGCATTTCCCCTCCCGGCGGTCAGGGGGGCAATCGCCATGCCGATCCCCCGACGCGCAATACTGTCACAGCCGAGCCGTCCCTCGGGACAGACTGTCGGTCGCACTGTCAGTTTGTCACACTGGAGCGCCCACGGCCAGCCGAAGAGCTCGCTTCCGCTCTCGCGTCAGGAGGTTTCCGCCGCCAGGGAGAGCAGGAACGCGTACATCAGAGATCTCTCCCGGTGGCGCCGGAATCTCCCCGACTGGCCGCCATGGCCCGCGTCCATGTTCACGTGAAGGAGTATCGGCTGGTCGCCCGTCCCGCGATCGCGAAGCCGGGCGACCCACTTGGCGGGCTCCCAGTACTGCACCTGGGAATCGTGCAGGCCGGTGGTGACCAGAAGAGCCGGGTATTCCGTCTCGCGAACGTTGTCGTACGGCGAATAGGAGAGCATGTACGCGAAGTATTCCGGATCCTCCGGGTTGCCCCACTCGTCGTACTCCGAGGTCGTCAGCGGAATCGACGGGTCCAGCATCGTCGTCACGACATCGACGAACGGCACCGCGGCGATCGCCCCGCGCCAGAGGTCGGGACGCTGATTCAGGACCGTGCCCACCAGCAGCCCGCCGGCGCTGCCGCCCATCGCGAAGAGCCGATCGGGGGCCGCGAAGCCTTCCGCGACCAGGTGCTCGGCACTGTCGATGAAGTCGTTGAAGGTGTTCTTCTTGCGAAGGAGCTTGCCGTCCTCGTACCAACGTCGTCCGAGTTCTTCCCCGCCCCGGATGTGGGCGATCGCATAGACGAATCCGCGGTCGAGCAGGCTCAGACGCGTCGCGTCGAACCACGGATCCATGCTCGCACCGTAGGATCCGTAGCCGTACAGCAGCAGCGGCCTTTCCGACAGATCTTCTCCCAGTTCCCGATTGTAGACGAGAGATACGGGAATCCGTTCGCCGTCGCGCGCCGGGGCCCACACACGCCTCGAGGCGTAGCGGGCCGGATCGTAGCCGCCGATCACTTCGGCCTGTTTGACGAGAGTCCGCTCGCGTGTGGTCCAGTCGTAGTCGTACTGCGACGTGGGAGTCGTAAGGGAAGAATAACCGTACCGCAGGACCGGCGTGTCGAGCGTGAGGTTCGTCCCGATCCAGGTGACATACGTTTCGTCGTCAGGAGCGATCTCGTGGTTCAGCTCTCCCGAGGGATCGAGGATCCTCAGCTTCACCAGGCCGTCGCGCCGCTCCTGGACCGCGATCGCACTCTCGAACAACTCGAAGCCCTCCAGCAGTACTTCTTCGCGACCGGGCACGACCTCGCGCCAGTTCTCGGGACTGGGATCCGAGATCGGTGCCCGGACCAGCCGGAAGTTCCGGGCACCGAGATTCGTCCGGAGCAGCCAGTGGGTCCCATCGTGCTCTACCGAGTATTCGTGATCCCGCTCTCTCGGGAGGATCACCTCGAATTCGCCCTCCGGATCTGCCGCGTCGAGGTAGCGCACTTCCGTCGCCAGGGTCTGTGACGAACCGATCCAGAGGTAGCGCCCGGACTTGGAGCGGCCCACCCAACAGGAATAGGTGTCGTCCGTCTCCTCGAATACGAGCACGTCCTCAGACGGATCACTTCCCAGTCGGTGGCGATAGACCCGGTCCCACCGCAGCGTCTCGGGGTCCTGCTTCGTGTAGAAGAGCGTCCGGGAGTCCGCGGCCCATATGTGGTTCGGCGTAGCCGACCGGATCTCCTCCTCGAGCCAGGCACCCGACTCCAGATCGCGGAATCGGATCGTGTACATCCGGCGACCGATCGTGTCCTCGGCCACCGCCAGGTACCGCCCGTCGTCCGTGACCCCGCGAGGTCCCACGGACGCTGAATAGTAGTCGTGTCCCCGGGCCCGGAGGTTGCCATCGAGGAGGATTTCGGCCGGGGCCTTCGGTGACCCCCTCATCCGAACGTGGACCGGGTACTCCTGGCCCTCCTCGTAGCGAACCTGATACCACCATTCGCCCAACGAAACGGGGGCGGAGTCGTCATTCGGCGGGATCCGTCCCGTGATCTCCTCGAACAGCCGCTCCTGCAGCTCCTCCGTCCCGGTGAGCGCCTTTCGCGTCCACTCGTTCTCTGCCTCGAGATGCGCGATGACATCCGGGTTCTCCCGGTCCCGCATCCAGTAGTACTCGTCGATCCGGGTCACCCCGTGATTCTCGAACTGTACGGGCTTCGCCTCCGGGCGTGGAGGCTCCTGGGCGGCGGTCTCCGCTGCAGGACTGAGCATGAACACTCCGACGATCAGGACGGACAGGCAGTGTCTTGGTCGCATCGCGAAATCGACTCCTGAGAGCGGGGGGCCGGACGCACTCGATTCGATCCGTTCGATTCTGACCGATGTACGCGGTCGCGGCAAGCTCTCGCGCGTCGACTGAAGACGGCATCTTCGACCATCTCGCCGACAGACATCTTGCCCCGGCCGCGCCCGGCGGCGAGCATCCGGGGATCCAGCCAATCACGGGAGGCACTGAGATGGTACTTCGACAGCGATCGGTGGTGAGAGGCCTCGTGGCCACTGCCCTCATGTCCATGATTCCGGGAGGGCTTCTTACGGCCCAGGACCGGATGACCCCCGAGCGACTCTGGGAGCTTCAGCGGATTTCGAGCCCAGCGATCTCACCCGACGGCACGAGCTTCGTCTACGGGGTTCGCAGCTACGACGTGGCCGCCAACAAGGGCAATACCGATCTCTGGATGCGGCCCGTCGCCGGGGGCCCGGCCGTCCGCCTCACCGACACCGAGGGATCGGAGACCGGCGTCGCGTGGCGGCCCGATGGTGCCTGGATCGGTTACCTCGCTCCGACCGAGGACGGAAGCCAGTGGCATGAGCTACGGCCGGACGGCAGCGAATCGAGACAGGTCACCGCCGTGCCGGGAGGGATCTCCAACTTCCAGTATTCGCCGGACGGAGAGCGCGTCTCCTTCACGGCCCGGGTGAAGCTGGATCCGACGCCGAACGAGCTCTACCCGGATCTTCCCGAGGCCGAGGCCCGGATCGCCGACGACCTGATGTACCGGCATTGGGACGCCTGGCACGACTACGACTACAGCCACCTCTTCGTCGCGACCTATGACGACGGAGTGATCGGAGAACCGCGTGATCTGATGCCCGGCGAGCGGTTCGACACACCGCTCGCTCCCTTCGGAGGCGGCGAGCAGATCGCGTGGAGCCCCGATGGTGATCGGATCATCTACACTTCCAAGAAGCTCACGGGCGTGGACTACGCGGTCAGCACCAACTCCGACCTCTACCTCGTCGATCTCGATCTGGGCACGACCGTGAATCTCACGGAGGGAATGGAGGGCTACGATCTTCAGCCCGTATTCTCGCCGGACGGGAGCCGGATCGCCTGGCTGAGCATGCGCCGGGATGGCTACGAAGCCGACCGGAACCGGCTCTTTTCGATGGAGCTGGAGACCGGCGAGATGGTCGAGCTCTCGAGTGGCTTCGGCGACGACCTGGATGGCCCCGCGTGGGCTCCCGATGGCTCCGCCGTGTGGGTGACCGGTCCGACCCGCGGCACCGTGCAGATCTTCGAGGCCGACGCTTCGGGCGACGGTGTGCGGCAGGTCACGGAAGGCGTGTTCGATTACACCTCGATCGCGCCTGCGACGTATCGTGGGGAAACGGTCCTGCTCGCAACGCGGCGCTCCATGTCGGCACCGGTGGATATCTACCGTGTGAACCCGTCGACCGGCGAAGCGGTGGCGCTCACCGACGAGAACTCGGCTCTTCTGGCCGGAATGTCGCTCGGAAAAGTGGAAGAGAGGATCGTCGAGTCAAAGGACGGCAAAGAGATTCTCTCGTGGGTGATCTACCCGCCCGACTTCGATCCATCTCGCCGGTGGCCGGTGCTCCTCTACGCGAAGGGCGGGCCGCAGGGTCCGATGAGCCAGTCGTTCTCCTATCGTTGGAATTTCCAGCTGATGGCTGCGAACGGGTACGTAGTGGTGGCCCCCAATCGTCGGGGAACCTCGGGCTTCGGGCAGGCCTGGGAGGAGGAGATCTCCGGGGACTGGGGCGGCGGTGCCATGGACGACCTGCTGCGAGCCATCGACGACGTGGCGGCGGAGCCGTGGGCCGACGAAGACAGGCTGGGCGCGATCGGCGCCAGCTTCGGCGGTTACTCGGTCTTCTGGCTGGCCGGCAATCACGAGAAGCGCTTCAAGACCTTCGTGGCGCACGCCGGCGTCTTCAACCTCGAATCGATGTACGGAGCGACCGAAGAGCTTTTCTTCGTCAACTTCGACCTGGGCGGACCGTACTGGCAGAGCCCGCGGCCGAAGAGCTACGACCTGTACTCCCCCCACAACTTCGTGCAGAACTGGGACACCCCGATCCTCATCATCCACGGTCAACGGGATTTCCGGGTTCCGGTCACCGAGGGGATGCAGGCGTTCACCGCGGCGAAGCTGAAGGGCCTCGACGCGCGGCTGCTCTATTATCCGGATGAAGGACACTGGATTTTGTCACCGCAGAACGGCCTGCTCTGGCATCGGATCTTCTTCGACTGGCTCGGACGGACACTGAAGCCGACGACCTGACCTGACGAAGAAGATCCCGAGGCGCGCCGGGCTGTCGGCGCGCCTCAGCGCGGCGAGTTGACGAACGCCGTGGCCATGCGGACCAGCGACCGGGGCGTGAATCGAGGGAGCCAGGATCCGACCCGGTTCGCCGCGCCCGGTACCACGATCGCTTTGCCGTTCATCGCGCCGCGGTATCCAGCCTCGACGACCGATTCCGTCCCCATCATCAGCGCGTTGGCGCCTACGCGGCTGTCCGTCATCCCCGCCCGGCTCTGGAACTCCGTCTCCGTGGGTCCCGGACAGAGTGTCGTCACCGTGATCCCCGTACCTCGCAATTCGTGGCCCAGCGCCTCGGAAAAATGAAGAACGTATGCCTTGCTGGCAAAATAGACGGCCATGTCCGGACCGGGCTGGAAGGCAGCCGTGGAGGCCACGTTCAGAATCCGTCCCCTGCCCCGTGCCCGCATTCCGGAGAGGAACCGATGTGTCAGTTCCGTGAGTGCCATTACGTTCACCTGCAGCATCGACAGCTGACTCTCGAGCGTCTGGTCGGCGAAGGGACCCCACGTGCCGAAGCCCGCGTTGTTCACCAGGAACTCGACGTCGAAATCCGCCCGGCGAAGTTCCTCCTGCACCCGCGAGGGTCCGGTCGGGTCCGCCAGGTCGGCAGGCACGACCAGGGTGCGCACACCTCGCTTCTCCCGAACCTCTCCGGCGACCGCCTGCAGCGCCGCCTCGTTGCGGGCCGTCAGGGCGAGATCCCAGCCGTCTGCTGCCATCCGCCTCGCCAGCTCCAGACCGATACCCGCCGATGCGCCCGTGACGAGTGCGCCGCCACGAGACTCTCGCTCCGAATTCACGACCGAACCCCTCCCTGCGCTTCCATGGTCGCCCGTCCGATGGTCCCGGCAGCCGCTCCGACCGGGTCTGCGCCCACGAACGGTCGTCGGACATCAGGCGCACCGATCCGAACCCGCCGGGAACCGGCGTGATCCACAAGGACTTCTGCAGCCCACGTGCATTGAAGATCGATGGACCGGCGAGTCAATACCGGCGCCGCGCCTCAAGGATCCGGCGCGTCTACTCGTAGCGGAGGGCTTCCATCGGATCGATGCGGGCGGCCCGCGACGCGGGCACGAGGCTCGCCAGGAGCGTCACGATGAGGAGAAGAGCTCCGACCGACAGGTAAGTGACCGGGTCGCTCTCCGGAACACCGGTGATCCGGCTGGCCAGCAGTCGAGTCAACCCGATCGATGTGAGCGAGCCGATCAACAGCCCGATCAGCGCCAGGGCGAGCCCCCGTCTCACCACGCGGGAGAGGATCTGCGGCCGACCCGCCCCGAACGCCATCATGACGCCGATTTCGCGCGTCCGTTGTCGGGCGATCGCCGAAACGACCCCATAAAGGCCGATTCCGGCCAGAAGGAGGGCGATCCCGGCAAAGAGCGAGATCAGGATCGAAGTGAACTTCTCGGCGGCCGTCGCCTCGGCGACGTAGCTCTCCAGGGTGCGGACACCCGACACCGGAAGATCGGCGTCGAACTCGGCGACGAGCTTCCGGATCGGCCCCGCGAGTTTCTCCGGTTCACCCTGGCTTCGGACGACGGTCGTGACCGTGAAGAAGGCGCCTTGCGTACTGTACGGAAAGTACAGAGTCTCGCGTCCCTCGACCGCCGGTCCCTCGGAGACGATGTCGTCTACCACGCCGACGACCTTCCATGACACCCGCGAACCGAAGAGCGTCTCAGCCTCGACGGTGCGGCCGATCGGATCCTCACCGGGCCATGACCGCGCGGCGAGCGCACGATCGATCACGACTACGTGGCGCATCTTCCGCTCGTCATCCGGTTCGAACCAGCGGCCGGCGAGCAGGCGGGCCCCGAAGGCCTCGAAGAAGCCGGGCGTAACGTAGCGGTAGTCAGCTTCTCCCGCCCGGGACGCGCCGGGCGCGGAGAGCTCCACCTCGTAGGGAGAGGTCCAGAATTGTCCCCCGAGAGGCAGTACCTGGGTAGACCCTACCGACTCTACGCCCGGCAACGTCTCGATCTCCCGCTCGATCCTGTTCAGGGCACGAGTCCGATCCTCCACGCTGGCGTAGCGGAGCGGCGGCAGAGAAACGCGGAAGGTCAACGCGTCACGCGAATCGAATCCGAGATCCACGGCCTGAAGTGACTGAACGCTCCGGTAGAGGAGTCCGGCGCCAACCAGCAGCACCATCGCCAGGGCGACTTCTCCGATCACGATGCCCTGCCGCAGGCGTCTCTGACCGGAATTGGAAGCGTGGGCGCCGCGGTCCTTCAAGCTGGAGTTGAGGTCGGGCCGCGAGGCGTTCAATGCCGGGACGAGTCCGAAGACGAGTGCCGAGAGCACCGTGGCGCCGAGCGTGAACAGGATGACCACACCATCGATCGGCACTTCGTTGAGTCGGGGCACTCCGCCCGGCAGCACCGCCAGCAGCAGGTCGGTGGCCCAGCGGGCGAGAAGGAGGCCCGCCAGTCCTCCGATCATGGCCAGGAGAAAGGCCTCGGTCAGAAACTGGCGCACGATCCGGCGTCGCCCCCCACCCACGGCCGCCCGGATCGCGATCTCCTTCTCCCGCGCCGCCGACTGCACGAGGAGCAGGTTGGCCGTGTTGGCGCAGGCGATCAGCAGAACGAGGAGCACGGCGGCAAAGAGCGCGATCAGCGCCGGACGAACGTGCGCCACGATCTCCTCGTGCAGCGGCTTGACCATGATCGAGATGTCGCCGCCACGGTGATAATCGAAAGTGGCACGTTGCCACTCGCCGAGGGCCTCCGCCTCACGACGTACATCCGCCATCGTCGCGCCCGGCGCCAGACGTGCCAGCACCCGACGGTTCGCGTTCGGACTGTTCCGGGGAAATTCCCAGTACGGGACGGGATCGGTAGCCCAGAGATCGATGTCCGTTGCGACACCGGCGTTCACGGGCAACAGAAGCTCGAACCCCGACGGCATGACACCGATGACGCGGGATTCCAGCCCGTTGATGACGACGGTGTCACCCACGATCTGCGGATTCGATCCGAAGCGGCCCTTCCAGAGGCCTTGGCTGAGAATCACCGGTGGCGTCTTCTCGCTCGATTCGCCCTCGAATCCGTCCTCCGGACCGAAGGTTCGCCCCAGGGCGGCTTCGACTCCGAGAACGTCGAAGAGATTCGAGG